>JAGLHR010000711.1 GCA_023143415.1 Thiomargarita sp.
AAACCTGTCAGGTTTAGTTGCCGATTTGATTTTATGCACATTCCTTATGAAGTTCAATGCTTGCGATGTTGTCCTAAACCGTGCCGTAATGTCGTTAATGGATCATCGGTTGTGGCACAGTGCAATAATAAGAGTCGGTGTTGATTGGCTAATTGTTGTAAATGAGCCTGATGTTGCAGAAAACGGTTGTGATATGTAGTGACGAGTTGTTGATCAGCTGTGTTTAGCGTGGTATCCGATTGACCATCACTGAGGCGATAACGACCCGATGGGGGTAATTGGCTTTCCAAAGTGTCATAGATAAATAACATCACGACATCATTATGTCTAGCGATTTGCATTAAATGTGATTCAGCTTGTGCATTGAGGTTGCGAAAGTCGCTGATGAGGAAAATCAGACTGCCCGGACGTGCCACTCGTCGTAGTCGGGCTAAAGCTTGTTGTGCGGTATCTTTACTATTGGAGGAAACCGGCTTTGTTTGCATTTCAACCAGTTGTTTCAGAAAATGAAGTACCTGTGCTTTACCACGTTGCGGCTTAAATTCGTGATGGTTCTCATCAGAAAAAATTTGTCCACCGACGCGATCATTATGATAATTGGTACTCCAAGCGAGTAATGCCGCTGCGCGAGCGGCAAAAACGGATTTAAAAATGCCACGGGTGGCAAAAAACATCGGCGCACGATAGTCGATCCATAAAAACACGGGACGTTCTCGTTCCTCATGAAATAGTTTGGTATGCGCTTTACCTGTTCTAGCGGTGACACGCCAGTCTAAGTGACGCACATCATCACCGGGTTGATAAGGACGCGATTCGTCAAATTCCATACCTCTGCCCTTAAAGGCGGATTGGTAATGACCCGCTTGTTGTGTACGAATAATGGTTGGCGGCGAAAGGCTGAGAGTGGAGGCATTTTGACTTAATTGAATCAATTCGGGCAGAGTCACACGTACTCCATTGGTGTTTCTATTATTTTCCTTATTTTTTTTATGGTTTTTTAGTGGCGAGCCTTTCAGTTTTTTGAAATTGAACATAATTATGTAATGGTGGTAACTACTCAGGCAACCACAAGGGGGTGCAGCCTACATCAGAAGATTTTCGTATTCATAAGAATATTTCAGCCTAAAG
>JAGLHR010000712.1 GCA_023143415.1 Thiomargarita sp.
ATCCTTTATGGTTGCCCTGAGTACCCTTTTTTTAGAGGTTTTATTGATGCCCACATATCAAATCCATATTGAAAGCCAGAAAATGAATAGTAGTAAGGTTTCAGTTACGTTACTACAAGCCTTGTTGTCTGTTCTGATTGAAGGTAGTAAAGGTGCTATACGATTGCGTGCTGAAGGGCGAAGTGCAGTACGTGGTGCGCCCCCTGAATGGATTAAAACGGCGACACAATTCATTATGGAATTACAAGAAAATAAATTGCATATTGAATCGCCGACACTTTACGATAGTGTACCTGATTTGTTTCAACCAAGTGATGGGTTCCCAGAACTCAATTCGGAGCGCACTAGCCTTGATTATCTGATTGATAGTCTGACAACTGCATTGAGTGATGAAAAAATAGAGCCGCTTTATGATAGGCCATTGTTAGATGTGTTTCAAGGGTTCCGCCATGTTCTCAATCAAGGGGCCGAGAAAATTCATTTTCTTAATGGACATGATCTCGAAATCACACCTGAAAGCATCGGGACTTTCAAGGAACGACTCGCTGATATTCCATCCCCATGTCCTGTAACAGTGGTTGGCAAGATGGATACTATTAGAAGCTATGATCAGACTTTTAGACTCATCACGACTAGGAGTGATCGTGTTATTAAAGGGATAGCTAAACATTTTGCACCCAAAGAAGTTCAAGCACTTTTAAATCAAAGTGTATTAGTTTCAGGAATTGCGCATTTTTCAACTGGCGGAAAAACGCTTCGTATTGAGGCTAAACATATAGCAATTGCCCAAAAAGATGAAGAGGAATCGTGGGGTGATTTACCCTTTCCCAAATTTACTCAGCCTGATGATGAATCTCAAATGCCGACAGACATTCAAACCCATGATAATGTCGTTAATCATCAATGGTAGATAATATGGAACATCCTGTGATTTGTCGCCGCTTGAGTAAAAATTATCAGCAAGGTCATGTCACTATTCCAGCCTTGATTGATATTGATTTAGACATACCCAAAGGTGATTTTGTCTGTTTATCAGGACGTTCAGGTTCGGGAAAAAGCACATTGCTGAACCTGCTTGGCGGTTTGGATACGCCCACCACTGGCGAAGTTGAAATTGATGGAAGACGGGTGGATAAAATGAGTAAAGCCGATTTAGCCGATTTGCGTTTATATAAAATCGGCTTTGTCTTTCAAGCCTATAATTTAATCCCCGTTTTCAGCGCACAGGAAAATGTTGAATTTGTTATGCAATTACAAGGGGTTAATAGAAACAAGCGTGCTAAAAAAGCACTTGCGGTACTCAAAGAAGTTGGGTTGGAAGGACTTGAAAATCGTCGCCCAGGCGATTTATCAGGCGGGCAACAACAACGAGTCGCCATCGCACGCGCTATTGTTTCTGAACCCAGTTTAATTCTTGCTGATGAGCCAAGTGCTAATTTAGATTCTCAAACGGCGGACTCTTTAATGCAGTTGTTACGCAGAATGAATGAGGAACATGGTGTTACTTTTTTATTTTCAACCCATGATAAGTTAGTCATGGATTATTCAAAACGTCTGGTTAAACTCCGTGATGGTCATATTGAGAGTGATGAGATTCAATTGGGAACAGTAGCAAATTAGACAGAAAGTTGGAGTGCAACGCTTTAGCTTTGGGAACTCCAATTCCAAAGCTGAAGCGTTGTACTCCTATACTCCGCGTAGTCAAGTTTTCGGAAATGTAGGGGCTGGCTGAGTATAACAAAACAAGTTTCTCTCTTGAATCAAGTGAGTATGAGGGAAGTCCTTTCCGACTTAGCATTCTTTTATCATCGGATTTGGCAATTCAGGGCTAATCAAGGCTTTTTTGTTTCTAAATTGATATGGTTTTTGAAGTAAAAAAGAACTATATTTTGTCGTTCCCAATTTTTTTTCATATTGTTCTTTTGTCATAAGAGAAAATTGTTTTAGACGACAAGCATCTGACACAAAATAAAGTTTAAAATTGTTAATACAGTAAGTTGGATTTAAAAAAATAGAAGCAAATTCATCTTTTAAGAACTTATCTATTGTCGTCGAAAATTTTTGTTGAATGTTTTTAATTTTAAAACCTTTTGTCGATTTAATATTTTTTAATTCGATCAAATAAAAGTCATAACACTCATTAGTCTCACATTTGACAATAATCAAACAATCAATAGAAGGCGGCGGATTAGGCATTCTTGAAGAATGATAATAAGCATCAATTTTCAAGATAATATACTTATCTTCTATCAGTTTTTTGCTAAATTCTATACAAATATCATTTTCTTCACAAGTTTCCCTGTGCAAACAAAATAAATTTGGCTCGTTAAATATTTCTTCAAACATCAGGAAGTTTCATCATTCAGTTTTTCGATTAATTCCAATTTCTCATTAAACAAATTTTCGGCGATTTCCAAAAAATTTTCGTCATCAATACCTAGCGAATCGCTGGGAATTTCTTTAGCAATAGTACCCCCCTTCGACGTTTCTTTGAAAACAATGGCTTGCAAAGATGCTATATCAAATTCCCCTTCTAATATAAGATTATTCATCTTATTGAACATGTAATCACTGTGAGAAGTCATTATGATTTTGACATTAGCCTTAATTAATTTGGCAAATATTTTCATCAATAACACTTGCGTTTCAGGATGCAAATGGGCTTCTGGCTCTTCTATGAAAATAATAGATTTTGAGTCAGCAAAGGCAACCACATATTTTAAATAGCAAATAATAGGCGACAATTCAGAAACCATTGAGGAAGTTAAAGAGACATCTAATACCAAATCCGTTTGTTGGGGTTTATAAAAGATTTTTTTACTCGCCTCATCGAATATCACTTCACCCTTAATAATCGTCTGTTCTATTTCATTAACGATGTTTAAAATCGCATTATCTTTATTCGGTTTTCTTGTTTGCATAAGAGATAAACCCAAAAAATAATCGCTGACGGGTTCAGAAATACTGGGCAGTTCCAATTTTTTCGTCAAAAATCGCCGACTTTTTGATAATTCCACCATAATTTGAGAGAAGGCGTTTAAGCCTTGATATAAACCTGAGCGAGAAGCCGGAAAAAACATCAGCGAAGTTTCTCTTTTAGCTTGACCAATATATTCATCGTAAAGGAAAAACAAAGTTTTTCCTAAAACGGGATAAAGTTCCTGTTCCCAAAACTGATCGACTTCAGCAATAGTATCCGTTATGGGGAGAAATTTTTTCAGCACCAATCTTTGTTCTTGAACTTCCAAGGTTAATTCACCCTGGTTTTTCATAACCGTCACACTTGGTTTCTCTGTAGAAAATCGGCTAATTATCTTATCAAGATCATCAAAAGTATTATAAAAAGATTCTTCGAGACTTTCCCTGAAATTATCAACAACAGGCGCAAGAATTTCACTTATTTCTTCAGAACTGATTTTTTTTTCTCTGAAATAATTTTTTAAGTCAGTTTCTATATCTCTTTGTGTTATGGGATCCGCTTCCAAATCCAATAAATGCTTTAAAACCAAATAAACAACGGAAAGGGCGTAAGACTTACCAATATTATTTTTTCCGAAGAGTACCACAAAGTTTTTTTTTAAATCTAAATCAAATTCTTTTATGGCACCAAAATTTCTAATTTTAATTTGCTCAGAAATCACCTAAATACTCCAATATTCTATTTCCAGATTTTTGAATCGCTCAAAATGTTTTTCTCGTTCCCAAACTCCTTCTCGTTCCCAAACTTTGTGTTCTCGTGTTCTCGTTCCCAAACTCCGTTTGGGAATGCCTTCATCGACGCTCTGCGTTGAATCAGACCTGACAGGTTTCTAAAACCTGTCAGGTCTTCGATATTTTAGTTTTTTGGGAAGGAGAAAAAAATTTCCACATCAAGCAACAGATTGATAATAAATATTTTGCGGATGTCTTCCCTCAGTGAAAAAGTACCATCGTTCAGCAATCAATCCAAAATATTGGAGCACAAAAGCAGCTGTAGCCAGACAGAGGGGATAAAATCCGAAAACGGCTATAAAAAGCAGGAGTATCGGGATTGGAAAAACGAGCATCAAAAAAGTGTTTTTGATGAATTTAAGTTTGGCTAAAGACTTGTGATGGAAAAATTCACGGGTATTAAAAGAACCACCCATAGCACCCTGGGCTTTTTGGGCAATAATCGTATGACGCATACCGATGGCGGTTTGTAAATTTGATTTTGGAGTGATGCGGCGATTGCGTAGTAGGGTGATTGTGCGTGTGATGAAAGCCGCAATAGTCAAAATAATAGCCCATAAAACATAAAAGCCAACGACATCTGCTTCTACAATGACTGAAAACACAACGGCTAAGGTAAAGCCGGAGGCAGTGCCTAATAAAATATAGTTAATAACGGTTAACGGATTATTCCATTCTTGCAAAAATCTGACACTGGCGTAAATCATACTGGTACAAATAAATAATGCCAAAGTACTTAATGTGGCGATTGCGCCAATAATCAGTGATAAATCAATTTGTTGCGTTTCAGCTACAGTGAAAATGGGTTGAGTCCAACCAAAGTGATGAATAGCACCATAGAGTGCGATGAGCAACATTGTGGTTGGCAAAATGATGACTTCGCGGGATAACCAAGAAGTACGCCATTTGCTACTAGAACGCCATGCTCGCATGGGACGCCCTAAGTGGAAAAAGGAGGCGAATAGCCCCACCACTAATAAACCAAGTGCAACCAAACTACCCATGGCATAAAAACTTTGACTATTCTGCGCTGGTAACAGTTTCATTATAGAATAGATTTGCCCAGTGTAAAGAGCCAAAAATAAGCCTTGCCCTACCCCAATCAGGGTGGTTAGAAAAATCACGGAAAATGCTGGATGCATAATAGCCTCTTTTTTTAATGATCAATTTTAACAAAATAACTACAAGGATTACATATAAACAAGGATAAGACTTCACTTTCTCATTCCCAAACGGAGTTTCTCGTTCCCTTCGAGGCTAAAGTTTTTTATTTAAAAAAACTTTAGCCTCGAACTCTGTTTGGGAATGCATTCCTCGACGCTCTGCGTCGTATAATTTATGAATTAGGATAAGTCACTTTTTAAAGGTGTGACGCAGAGCGTCACTGAATGCATTCCCAAACGGAGTTTGGGAACGAGAAAAATAAGTCACTTTTTAAAGGTGTGACGCAGAGCGTCACTGAATGCATTCCCAAACGGAGTTTGGGAACGAGAAACTTAAACTTTTAAGTAGGGTGGGCAAAGTTGTTGCCCACCTTTCTCATTTGCTGAGTATAAAAAACTACCAACTCGAATAAATGTCGTCCAGCGTTTGCTGATCCTTCGGTGGCTCTGGCAACAAGCCTTCTTTTTTAAGCGGGTTATCGACACGTTGCAATTCATCTTCGTGAATCTTGAAATGAATTTTGCGTCGAGGTAGATAATGATTCGACGGATTCGTATTCCATTCTGGCATTAATTGATAGCCACTGTTTTCACGAATGAGTTTGGAGACTTCAGAATCGGGATCATGAACGTCACCAAATAAACGGGCACTTGTGGGACATGCCAACACACATGCGGGTTTGCGTTCTGATTCAGGCAAGGTTTTATCATAAATCCGATCCACGCAGAGGGTGCATTTTTTCATCACCTTTTGACGTTGATCATATTCACGCGCCCCATAAGGGCAAGCCCAAGAACAGTATTTACAGCCAATACACTTATCGTAATCGACTAAAACAATACCATCTTCTTCGCGCTTATAGCTTGCACCAGTAGGGCAAACAGGTACGCAAGGTGGCTCTTCGCAGTGCAAACAACTTTTAGGAAAATGCACCGTTTCAGTATTGGGAAAGGTGCCTACTTCAAAGGTTTGTACCCGATTAAAAAATGTACCGGTTGGATTGGCATCATAAGGATTAACATCTGACATAGGCCCTGCCCAACCAGAAGTATTCCATTCTTTGCAACTGGTGACACAAGCATGACAGCCAACGCATACGTTGAGATCAATAATGAGGGCTAGTTGTTCCATTTGGATTACTCGTTTTATTATATTATATAGCTAAGTAGGGTGGGCAAGGTCCTTGCCCACCATCTGAGGCCGACTTCTAAAATCTCAATTCCACCTCAATTCCACCGATGAAATCGGAAGCACCTTGCGTAACATCAGTTATTATGTCAAAAGACCATATCATGCTCTTCGGCATGTTTTTTAAGAGCACGATTGACTGATTCAGAATCAGGAAAGAGATTGTGTAGTTCAGGTGCGATGATGACTATGTTAGTTCCTTCCCGATAATGCTTTACATATTTTCCCCGCTCTCCTGATTTAATCAGTTCTGCTGTGTACTCAGGTCTCAATGTATCTTCATCGTTCATAGGCTTTACGCTCCTGGCGTGTCATTCGCCGTGCTGAAATAATACGAATTATGTTTAACCTTTCGGTATAGGATACGACAAGAGGATTTCCTTTTAAGGAAATACCAAAAAGCAGGTATCGCTCTTCACCATAAGAATGATCTGGATCATGGACAGATGAAGAATATTCATCATCAAACACTTCGCTAGCTTCAATGAATGAAACTCCATGCTTATTTTCGTTAGTTCGAGCTTTTGTTTTATCCCACTCAAAGTTCATTATTGTTTCCTTGCTTATTAGGATGTGTCAACTATTAACTCACTGGATTCTGATAAACTTTACTATTAATTATCAAATGGATGCAGATAGAATCCAATGATTTATTTGTTTACAGTTCCTTAGTCAGAGAATGGAAAACACACCCGGATGATAAAAAATTACGATTTCTCAAACATCCCAGCAAAGTAGGCTTGCCACTTCCTGCGTTTTTTCACCATACCCGGTAAACGTTTCATCGGTTTAAACTGAGGCGAGGTTTGATTAGGTTCATCAGCCGACGCTTTATAGACACGCACCGACACATCATACCAAGCCGCTTGACCAGTGACGGGATCAGAATTGGATAGATGTTCACCATGTTCGTGAGGCGGTAATTCCTCAGAAATAATATGGTTAAGCAAAAAGCCTTGTTGGGATTCGTTCGCTTTGGGAGAGAGTCCCCATGCGCCGGCTGCTTTGCCAATAGCATTCCATGTCCAAACGGTACCTGGTTCTACTGCCTCACTAAAACGACATTGACAACGTACCCGTTTATGGTGTGATTCTACCCATACCCAGTCACCATCTTTGAAACCATTGGAAATCCCCACTTCTGGATTCACGAATAAATGGTTATAAGTGTGGATCTGTCGCAACCAGGCATTTTGAGAATCCCATGAGTGATACATCGCCATCGGTCGTTGTGTGATGGCTTTTAATGGATAAAGATGGGTATCCACTAATTGCGACTCTAACGGGTCATAGTAAAATGGTAGTGGATCAAAATAAGTCTCAACCCGATTACGTAAATGATCCGGCGGCTGCTTACCATCCCATTTACCCTGAGCGGCGAGGCGGAATTTTTGCAGCACTTCAGAATAAATATGAATCTGAATAGGTTCCACGTAACGAATGAGACCATGATGCCGCGCCCAATGCAGGTAGCCCTTATTCCAGTTACGCATGTATTGATAGGATTTGGGCAATTCGTAATGAAAAACATTGTTATTTTGCGCGTACATTTCCCATTGCCGTTGATTAGGTTCACCGCGCATGAACTTTTTACCATCTTTGCCACGCCAGCCTGCCAGAAAACCAATACCAGGAGCCGCTTCAAAATTAATGACGAAATCAGGGTAATCTTTATATTTACGTGATCCGTCTTCATTCATAAATATGGGCAATTTTAACCGAGTTCCTAATTCAATCAGCACATCTTGAAAGGGTTTACACTCACCTTTGGGTGGCAAAATCGGAACACGCACAGAATCGGCGGGGCCATCATATTCAGAAATTGGCCGATCCAGCATTGACATGACATCATGACGCTCAAGGTAAGTCGTATCGGGCAGTACGAGATCGGCAAAAGCCACCATTTCCGATTGATAAGCGTCGCAGACAACCAGGAAAGGAATCTTATATTCTCCCTTCTCATCCTTATCGGTCAGCATTTCGCGGACTTCGGTGGTATTCATAGACGAATTCCACGCCATATTAGCCATGAAAATCATTAAAGTATCAATAGGGTAGGGATCGCCGCGCCACGCATTAGTAATCACATTGTGCATCATACCATGCACAGAAAGTGGATATTCCCAAGAAAAGGCTTTATCAAGACGAACTGGTTTCCCCTGTTCATCCACAAATAAATCATCAGGCTCCGCTGGCCAACCAAGCGGCATACCATCAAGCGGCATACCAGGTTGTACTGCATCAGGCCCTTTCGGTGGTTTAGCACAAGGTGGAATAGGGCGCGGGAATGGGGGACGATGTCGATAACCGCCTGGGCGGTCAATTGTACCGAGCAAACTCATTAGAATACCCAATGCCCTGATGGTGTGAAAACCATTGGAATGGGCAGCCAATCCACGCATGGCATGAAACGCAATCGGGTTGCCCGTAACCGTTTCATGTTCATTATCCCAACAATCCGTCCAGGCAATTGGTAATTCAATTTTATGATCACGGGCAGTAATACCCATTTCATAAGCTAACATTTTAATCGTATCAGCGGGAATGCCGGTGATTTCTTCTGCCCATTCGGGGGTATATTCATCAACGCGCTCTTTCAATAACTGAAAAGCAGGTTTGACAGGCGTACCATCATCCAATTTAAATTCACCCAATAAATATGGATCAACCCCTTCGGTATGGGTAGAAATGGCTTTATTCAGTTCTCGATCCCACCACAATTTATTTTGTGGATCAAAACACCCTTCTTCAGGCGGCACTTCAAAACGCACAAACATGCCATTTTCCGTGCTTTCGGATGCCATATTAACCAATTCTGGGGCATTGGTGTATTGCACGAGAAAATCGCGATCATACAATCCTTGTTTAATCAGTTCATGAATTAAGGCTAATAATAACGCGCCATCTGTGCCAGTTTTGATGGCTATCCATTTATCGGCGATAGCTGAATAACCTGTACGCACTGGATTAATAGAAATAAAACGCCCACCTTCGCGCTTAAATTTAGAAAGCTCAATTTTTAAGGGATTTGAGTGATGATCCTCAGCAGTGCCCAACATAATAAATAGTTTTGCTCGTTCTAAATCGGGACCACCAAATTCCCAAAATGAGCCACCCATCGTATAAATCAGACCAGCGGCCATATTGACGGAACAAAAACCACCGTGGGCAGCATAATTAGGCGTTCCAAACTGTTTAGCGAACAAACCTGTGACGGCTTGCATCTGATCACGTCCTGTGAATAGGGCAAACTTTTTAGGGTCTTCAGCCCTGATTTTCGCCAAGCGTTCTTCTAAAATGCGAAAAGTCTCATCCCACGAGATTGCCTCAAATTCAGAATCCCCTCGTTCTTTACCTGGCTTACGTCGCAGCGGTTTTGTCAAACGCGCTGGTGAATATTGTTTCATAATCCCAGAAGCACCCTTAGCACAAATGACACCTTTATTAAGAGGGTGTTTAGGATTACCTTGGATATAACGTACTTCGCCATCACGCAAAGTCACACGAATACCACAGCGGCAGGCGCACATATAACAGGTCGTGTTTTTGACTTCAACATGACCGGCATCTCTATCTGATCTGTTGGTAGGGTCTTGCATAGATAAACCTTTTTCAAAGGAGAAAAACTTAGATATGGGCCGCCCAATAACTAAAAGGCGTTTTTTGGAGTTCAAACCTTTAGATTTGGGCGTTTGGAGTCCAAACCTTTAGATTTGGGCGTTTTTTGGTATCCAACATTAACTTTGGAACCGTGGTATTAAGTTGCCAAAGCTGAAGCGTTGGACTCCAGAAAGAATGTTTTAACGCTTTGATTTTAAATCAATTTTTTTAATTAATCTCGCCTATCTCATTTCTGTCTATTGAGTCACGAGAAAACTTGATGATCGAGTGTCAGGTTTGGCGGTACAAATTTCGGAAATGATTAAAGCCTCATTCCTTATTAAATCACCCATAACCATGAGTAAAAGATGTCTCATTGACAGATCAGTTGTTTGATTTCTTTTTTACTGAAACCAGTTGCTTTGTTGATGATTTCCACATCTATTCCCATTTTCAGCAGGTTTATTGCAGTCTCCTTCTTGCCTTCGGCTTCGCCTTCGGCTTTACCTTCGGCTTCGCCTTTCATCCATCCCTGATTATAAACATGTTCAGTGATTGTGGTTTCTATAAAACTCATCTTGACCTCCTTTTTAATCTTATCAAGCCTCTGTTCGGAGACTTTCTTGTAAAAGCTAACCCATTGCTCAATCAGAAGCAATTGCTCATTGGTCAGTTCACCTTTCATTGCAGCCGCTGCCTTGTATATCTCATATACAAGTTCATCAGGATTGGCTTTCTTGTCATCCGCTTTGAGCGTCAGCAGTTTGCACATCAGGGAATGTTTCTTGATTAGATCGCTGCTCTTTTCTGCTTTCACCTTGATGACATCAAAATGATGATACTGTTTTCCGTTTTGGCTGTCAAAAGCATACCAGAATCTGTTAGTAATCTGCTTCCGCCAAACCGCATCATCCGTGTAAATTACAATACTCCAAACGGGTTTCTTTTTCAACAGCCAAGCGTAGCAGGAATATTCATAGACACGCTCTGAAATATCCTCTTTTTCACTTTGATGCTCGATCTGGATCACAATTTCCCGAAGTATGCCGTCAACTTCAACTTCCATAGCCAGAAACAAATCACCCTTCAGACTCTCCTTTAGCGTTTCGTATTTACTGATGAATTCTTTGTCAATAAATGTGTATTTTCCTATCATGATTTCTGGAAAATAATGTTCAAAAAATTCCCTCGTAAAAGCGGTTATCAACCATTTGAACAGCGAATCGTGTGATTTTGGATTGATCATTTTTTTTACAATTCCTGAAATAATTTTAATTTTAATATTTAATAACTATTTGATTTTATTAATAGTTTTTGAATATAGTGACTGCAGGTGATTGGAGTCCATTCAACCAGCGTATGAACAGGGCAATACGAAATCCATTCAAGGTTTGAGTTTTTTGAAGAAAAACTTGAACCTCGAATACGATATTCAGGATATGATGTTATTGGGACATTTTTAATCCTAAAGCATTGGCAATGTTTTCCCAAGGGATTAATTTAAAGTTTTGGTTTTCATCCGGGTTAGCATTTTTACCATCTTGTGCAATAAATACCCCATAAGGAAAAGCATTGCCCAGTGGCACGTTGATCACCTCAATACCATCTGTATCTTCAACCGCATCAATACCTAATACATCATTAGCAATGATGCTAAATCGACCGATATACTCATTATCACCGGCTCGATTATGAACGGTAAAAGTATTATTGCCCTGATTAGAGGCAATCAGATAACCCTCTGTTTTATTTATATAATAAAGTGCCAAGCCTTCAACTTCTGATGTCAGGTTTCCTTTTGTCGTATCAATGAGATGCCCTTCTTTTCCGTTGGGTTCAGCACTGAATTTCCATATCCCCACCCGTTCTTCTCCAAGATAAAAATGACCTAATTCATCATCTGCGACACAACCTTCCACTTGTGAATTTACTTCAAATTGGCGCGTAAGAGAAGCGTCTATTTTTCCGCTATCGTCTTTTTCAAAAATTTCCCATTGTTCAACCGCACCACTTTTATCATTGATAAAAACATAGTATTTCCTCGATATTTGACTATGATACATGCAAATACCATAAACCGCTTTTGTTGAAACGAATATAGTGCGAGCCGCCACATTTTCTAACTTGCGCGTTTTGGGATTGACTTTATAAAGTGCAATGCTATCATTACTACGATTACTCGCTGCAACAATGGCGACGTTTTCATCGCCCAGGGGAAAGTTATAGCGAATATCGACATTATTCATATTACCATCCGCTAAAAATTGGATTTCTTCACCTGTTAAATTATAAATGCCCAATCCCCCCTGTTTTTGGGTTCCGATGATGGTACTTTTAGCCGGATTGATAGGATGAATCCAGATAGCCGGATCATCTGCCGCATCACCACTGGCTAAAACAGGCTTAGTTTCTACTGTTGCCGATACTGTTTTAAGGCGATTTTTATCAACTTCCATAGAAACCATACGAAAACGGAGGATATCCGTATTCTGCGTGATTAATTCCAATTGTACTTTTTTATAACTTTCATCCCCTATCGTGAGAGTTGGGAGAAAGAGGGTTCTTTTGTGAGGATCGTAGTAAGTAAAAGAACGATTGATGGGTATGATATTATCAGCTTCAACGAGAAATTCATCGTTTTCCAAATGACGTAGTATAACTGAAAATGTCGATTCTTCAGGTACGACAATGACTTCAGGCAATAAAATGTCCCTTTCTTTATCAAAAGGAATTTTTGGCTCTTGTGCCATTAAGTTAATGCTGCATAAGAGTAAACTTAATATTAAAAGATTTTTCATTTCAAAAAACTCCGTGAATAATTGTTATTTACTGAGGAAATTGGAGTTCGAGGTTTGAGTTTTTCTTCAAAAAACTCAAACCTCGAAAACGCTTTAGCTTTGAACGTTTTTTGGAGTTCAACGCTTTAGCTTTGAAAAGGAGTTCAACGCTTTAGCTTTGAGGAGTTCAACGCTTTAGCTTTAAAAAGGAGTTCAACGCTTTAGCTTTGAGGAGTTCAACGCTTTAGCTTTGAAAATTGGACTCCAAAAAAACATCCAAAGCTGAAGCGTTGGACTCCAAAAATCGCCAAAGCTGAAGCGTTGGACTCCAAAAATCGCCAAAGCTGAAGCGTTGGACTCCAAAAATCGCCAAAGCTAAAGCGTTGGACTCCAAAAATCGCCAAAGCTGAAGCGTTGGACTCCAAAAATCGCCCAAATCTAAAGGTTTGGACTCCAAAAACACCCAAATCTAAAGGTTTGGACTCCAAAAACACCCAAAGCGTTGGACTCCAATTTCATTTACAACACAATTTTCATGCCATCATGATATTCAGTATTAATTAATAGCCCGCTTAAATCGAGTTGCGCCGCAATTTGGGCAAACAGGAATATAATCTGGTTGATGGAAATGCACAACATGATCGCAACTTTCACAAAACAATGTACCTAGCACTGTCATTTCGCCGCTATGCCACTCAGTCGCTTGACGGGCGCATTCAGCGAGAGTTTCTAATTCTTGTTGAGTTTGATCAACCATCAAGCTAAACATTTCCAGTAAACGTTCTTCGATTAATTCCAAATCAAAACGTATCCAATCTGCTAACGCTTGTTCAGTCTTTACAATAAAGTCAGCGGCATCATGTAAATCACGACGTAAATAATCACCAATACGCTCCGCCTCTTCGCGGCTCAATTCCTCCAACTCAACGGCGCGATCAATCGCCGCCTCAATATGCTGTTGCAAGGTTTTCGTGGTAGAATGTTTTTGCGTCTCTTCAACCCGCGTCATCATTTTTTGATAGGCAGGAATGAGATTATCTGTGGTTTTTTTGTTATCATTGCCCATATTTATTAACCTTTATTGTTTTCTGTCATTAATCCGTTTTTTTCGCCAATCTACTGTACTTAATTAGTTAAGACTGATAACAACTCTCCTAGTCATTAATTAAAATTTAAGATTATAAATTCAAATTAATATTTAATTAATAATTATAATATTTTTTTGCAAAAATAACAAGTCAAAATGAAAAAATCACTCAATGCAATTATTAACAAACATTTTTTAACGTCTTCGTTAACACCTGTTTTTACTGTGGAATTACTCCTATTGATACTCTATTTTGGGATAAGTGCCTTTATCACGACTAAAACCATGAATATGCTTTTGGATGAAGCGAAGCAAAATCTCAGTGAAATTTCCTACCGAGAAGCCCAAAACATCAATCAGCAACTGAAGGAAATCTCAACGCTTGCCAAATTTCTCCAAAGTGAACATCAGCGTTTTTTTGAATCACCTGAACCATTTGGGCTGCCTTATGGAAAGCCTGAATTTGCGGTGGCGGATAATGGTGTTTATTATAAAACCGCAGATAATGGTGGCTCAAGTCTCTACTATTCCTCAACGACAAAAATCACTGAGAAGGCGCATCAAAAGGCTTTGAAAACGGAGGCTTTTGATCCGCTTTTTCAGAATGTTGTGACTTACAACCCTAATATCGTACAGGCTTATCTCAATACCCATGACGATATGAACCGACTCTATCCTTTTATTGATGATGTCGCCAATCAGTATGGAGAGATACTGATCATGGAAGATTTTAATTTTTACTATGAGGCAGACGCAAAACATAACCCGACACGGGGTGTTGTATGGACAGATGCCTATTTGGATCCCGCAGGGCAAGGCTGGATGCTATCTTGTATTGTGCCTATCTATAACAAAGATTTTTTGGAAGGCGTAACAGGGCTAGATGTCACCATTGAGAAATTTGTTGATAACGTTTTAAAACTGGATTTGCCATGGCAAGCCAGCGCGTTTTTAGTCAATAAAGAAGGGATGATTTTGGCGATGCCTGAAAAGGTTGAAGATTATTTGAATCTAAAAGAACTCAAAAGTCATGCCTACGGTGATAAGGTACTCACAACCACTATCAATAAACCCGAAGAGTTTAATTTGCTTAAAAATAAAGATGAAAAGATTGTTATGCAGATTAAAACACTTTTTTCAGAAAAGGCGAATATGATAGATTTTAGCGTCAACAATCAAGAATTTCTGCTATCTCAGACGATTATTGATGAAACGGGCTGGCGATTACTCTTTTTAGTCGATAAAGAAATCGTTTTTAAACCTATTTTTGAATTGGAGGAACTTGCTCGTAAAATAGGTTATGTGGTTGTTTTTTTTATGATCTTGTTTTATATCATATTTGTGTTTTACTTGATAAAAAAATCACATCATTTATCAAATCGAGTTTCGTACCCAATAGCCAATCTGGCTAATATCAGTTCTGAAATGGTTGGCAATATAGGAACGATTGAAGTAAAACCGTTGGATTCTGATATAAGGGAAGTCAGCCAATTATCCCTTAATTTCAATACGATGGTGATTCACCTCAAGGAACTCTTTGCTAATCTGGAAGAGGCGAAAAACACCTTAGAAATCAAAGTACAAGATAGAACCCGTGAACTTTCAGAAGCACTTGAAGAACTTAAACTGGCACAAGAAGAGCTTGTACAGTCAGAGAAAATGGCGGCTTTGGGGCAATTGGTTGCAGGTATTGCCCATGAAATCAATACCCCGCTGGGTGCGATTCGCTCTTCAGTTGGCAATATTGCCAACTTTTTGGATAAAAAAACGCTGGAAGAATTACCCAGATTTTTTAATTCACTTTCTCAAGAGCAGCAGAAAGACTTCTTTAACTTGCTACAAAAGGGCTTACAACAAGAAGCGACTTTTTCTATTAAAGAAGAACGCAAATTTAAAAAAGCGTTGGCTCGTACATTGGAAGAAAACGGGATTAAGAAGGCGACTATGGTGGCGACTAAGCTGGTGTGTATAGGTATTTATGACAATATTGAGGATTTTTTACCCCTGTTAAAAGCATCCAACAGTGCTGACATTATACAAATCGCTTATAAATTGGCGGGATTACAAAAAAGTACGCATAATATCTCAATTGCCACAGATCGGGCTTCAAAAGTGGTATTTGCCCTCAAAAGTTTTGCGCGTTATGATAAATCAGGTAAAAAGATCAGTGCTAATCTCACTGATGGTATTGAAACCGTATTGACGCTTTATCATCATCAACTTAAACTGGGGATAGAAGTCATTAAAAACTATGCTGACTTGCCCTTGGTACAGTGCTATCCTGATGAACTCAATCAAGTCTGGACAAATCTGATTCACAATGCGATACAAGCAATGAATAACAAGGGAACATTACAAATTGACGTTGCTATGCAAGAAGCGACTATGGTTATCAATATCACTGATAACGGCGTAGGGATTCCTGCGGATATTCAAGGCAAAATATTTGATCCCTTTTTTACAACTAAACCACCTGGCGAAGGTAGTGGCTTGGGCTTAGATATTGTCAGAAAGATTATTGAGAAACATGATGGCAAAATAAGCGTGACAAGTACACCTGGGCAAACGACATTTAGTGTGTATATTCCAATTTCTTAGAAACCCCAGGTGGTAGGAATTCTATTTTAAGGAACATGTAATAGACAATAAACCTGACAGGTTTTTAAAACCTGTCAGGTTTGATAAGACATCGAATACAGGAGAAATATAAGTGTCTCAAGCCGTTATTATTTGTGTCGATGATGAAATCACATTGCTCAGTAGTCTTCAAATGGAATTAATTTCGGCACTGGAAGACGAGTATATTATTGAAACGGCTGAAAGTGGTGAAGATGCGCTGGAAATAGTTGAAGAATTATTAGAAGAAGGGGCAGAAATACCACTCATTATCTCTGATCAACTCATGCCTGGCATGAAGGGAGATAAATTGCTCCAAAAAATTCATGCGATTACGCCCAAGACTTTGAAGATTCTTTTAACAGGGCATACGGGGGTTGATGCTGTCGGAAGAGCGGTTAACAATGCCAATCTTTACCGTTATATTTCCAAACCTTGGGAACAGACTAATTTCCTTATCATGGTAAAAGAAGCGATTGCGCATTATTTTAAAGAAAAAAAACTCGTACAATTATATGCGGATTCAGAAAAAACAGTCATTGAACGTACCCGCGAATTACGAGATAAAAATGAGCGTTTAAGCATTGCACTGCATGATTTGAAAAATATTCTGTCAGCAATTCAAGGCTTTGCTGAAATGATTAAAAATGATGAAATGCCGAAAGAGAATGTGATTAATCTTGCGGATCGGATATTAACTACTTCAAAACATCTGTTGGAGTTAGGAACGTGTATGAAATAAATTCCACCATGTTGATTCAGACTTCGAGTCGAGGCTAACGTTTTTTTTAAACGTTAGCCTCGTTTTTTCTTTAAAAAAACGTTAGCCTCGACTTGAGTTTTTTTGAAAACAAAAACCTCGAAAACGATAAAACTTGATGATCGAGTTTCATGTACGTTCCTCACTCAGGATTTAATCACATCCGAAATGACTTGTTTTGAGCGAAAGCGTCTTTAAAGCAGGCAGCAACTTGTTGAATTTATTCAATAAAAACTGGAAATTAAAAAATGAAAACTCCCGTTATTGTTTGTGTTGATGATGAAAAAACATTACTTTGGAGCCTTCAGGCAGAATTGATGCACGCATTGGGAAATGATTATCTCATTGAAACGGCTGAAAATGGGGATGATGCGCTAGAATTGATTGAAGAATTATTAGAAGATGGTATTGAATTACCGCTCGTCATTTCCGATCAACGAATGCCAGGTATGAAGGGAGAAGAATTACTTCAAAAAATTCATCTGATTGCGCCTAATACGTTGAAAATTCTTTTAACCGGAGTAGCAAACATTAACGCTGTGGGCAATGCAATCAAAAATGCTAATCTTTATCGTTACATAGCCAAACCTTGGGATCAGACTGATCTCCTGATGACGGTAAGGGAAGCGATTCACAGCTATTTTCAAAAACAGGAATTGGCACAATTTTATGCCGATTTAGAAAAAAAAGTGGCTGAACGTACTCAGCAATTACAGGAAAAAAATGAATTTCTAAGCATGGCAGTGCATGATCTGAAAAATCCCCTCACAGCAATACAGGGTTTTTCTGAGATGATTAAACGTCATTTTGATGATATTCCTAAAGAAACCGTAATTGAATTTGCTGATCATATTTTTATCAGTTCATGGCAGATGTTTGAAGTCATCAAAAGCATATTAGATATTAACGCCCTTGAAGCAGGAAAAATGGCATTATCAATTAAAAAGATTGATATTCGAGAGATTGCAGAATGGTTTGTAAATCATTATACTGAAAGGGCGAAAGCCAAGAACATCATTTTGCAATTTCAATCTCAGGAAGAACAATGCGAGGCGATGGCTGATGAAAAGTCTTTACGTCAAGTGTTGGATAATCTGATTTCAAATGCCATTAAATATTCTCCACACGATAAGCATATCTTTGTTCGTGTTAGCAAAAATGACAAATTTGTGCGTTGTGAAATACAGGATGAAGGGCCTGGATTGAGTGAGGCGGATCAAGAAAAATTATTTGGTCAATTCACCCGTTTAACGCCTAAACCGACAGGTGATGAACATTCAACCGGTTTAGGTTTATTTATTGTGAAAAAAATGATGGAATCAATGCAAGGTAAAGTTTGGTGCGAAAGTGTTTTAGGGCAAGGGGCGACTTTTATTGTAGAATTTCCTGTTGCATGAACTAGATGAGTACAACGGATTTTAGAATCAAACGGATTTAAAAAAAAAGCGATTCCCATCTTTCCCAAGCTCTAGCTCTTATCGTTAGCCATAAGCATTTAAGTATTTGATTTAAATGATT
>JAGLHR010000713.1 GCA_023143415.1 Thiomargarita sp.
TGGTTGCCCTGAGTAGTTACGCCTCGACTTGAGTTTTTTTTTAAAAAACTCAATTTGAGGTTCAAGTTGGTAAAAAAACTTGAACCTCGAATCGAATGGACTTCATCATATCCGATAATTTGTGCTTGAGCACTTATCACATCGAACTCAAATTTTAACTCTTAATTCGCATTATCAAATTTGATCATTTAGTGAAAGTATTTTTCTGACTGTCTATAATAACTGAAAAAAATGAATCTGGAAAAAGTCGTTTTTGGTTTTTTTATTGTCATGGCGTTAACCTTAAGTTTTGGTTTTTTCTTGGGCGATATAGATAATCCTGATCATCATCATGTTTATGAGTTAGCCGCAGCCATTTTTGTCAATTTCTTCGCAACTATTCTGAAATTTGGAGATCGTTCACAAATTGGAGCGGTACTACTTTCAGCCAGCTTAGTGGCTGATTTACAATTATTTGCTGCTGCCATCGTTTGGGGTGTTGCTGTTCATATAGAAAAGATCGGCTTGACTCCAGAAGTGATGTCAAGTATTGTTTCCCTTGCAGGAGGGGCAATGTTAGCCAATATTATCTCTGTTTTACTATTAGTGCTGGAAACCGCAATGTTACGCCGATGAATACCATCCTTTTTCTGATCATGCGCCGAATGCGTGTGCCATTGTTGGTTTTATTAATAGTATATGCGGTGGCTATAGTTGGCATTACTTTGATCCCGGGCATGGATGATCAAGGTAATCTATGGTATATGGATTTTTTTCATGCCTATTATTTTGTCTCTTATATGGGAACAACCATCGGTTTTGGTGAAATTCCATATCCATTTTCCGAAGCGCAACGTATGTGGGTTATATTGTCATTATATATGACAGTGATTGCATGGATTTATGCTATTGGTGCTTTATTGAGTCTTATACAAGATGATGCGCTGCGTAGTATGATGATTGAAAACCGTTTCGCTAGGATGGTTAAGAATATCCATGAACCTTTTTATTTGATTTGTGGTTACGGCGATACCGGTTCTGCTTTAGTCAGTTCCCTTGAGGAACGTTTTATGCGTTCAGTCGTTATAGAAATTAAACAGGAACGTATTAATATTTTAATGATGGAAAATTATCCTGTTTATGTTCCAAAACTTTGTGCTGATGCCAGTAAACCTCTCATTCTTGTTAATGGCGGGCTTAAAAATCCTGATTGTGCTGGTGTCATTGCGATTACTGATGATAATTTAGCCAATTTACATATTGCTATTACTGCAAAGTTGCTTAATCCTGATATTACTGTCATTGGGAGAGTGGATTCCCGCGATGTCGCTGATAATATGGATTCCTTTGGTACAGATTTTATTATTGATCCTTTTGATATTTTTTCCCGTAAACTGCATACCGCTTTACATGCGCCAAACCTGCTTTTATTACGAGAATGTTTAACCACACAAAAAGAAACTTGTGAACCTTTAGAACCACCAGAACGCGGATTATGGGTGCTATGTGGATATGGACGTTTTGGTAAGGCTGTTTATGAACAGTTTAAAGGTGATAAAAATATTCGCTTTGTCGTGATTGAAGCGAATCCTGAAAGAACAGGTTATCCTAGAGTAGAATGTATCAAGGGGTGGGGGACTGAAGCTGATACATTGCGGCAGGCGCATATTGAGGAAGCTGTTGGTATTATTGCTGGTACTAATGATGATGTGAATAATTTATCCATTATTATGACTGCCCGTGAATTAAACCCTAATCTTTTTGTTGTTATTCGGCAAAATAAGGCAGAGAATCAGATTATTTTTGAGGCAGCAAAGGCAGATATTGTGATGCAACCGAGTCAAATCATTGCTAGTCATATTCGTGTTTTATTAACCACACCTTTATTAGTCGATTTTATAATATTAGCCAAGCAGTTTAAGTATGATTGGACAGAAAAACTGATCAAGTATCTTAGGAAAATATTAAATTCTACAAAACCTGACATTTGGCAAATGACTATTAATCAGGAAACATGCCCGGCCGTTTGGGATGCGCTTTCTAATAATCAACCGGTTAATTTAAAATGTTTACGTACTGATCCGAGAAATCGTAAAGAATATTTAGCTTGTATTCCTTTGTTGTTAGTACGTGCAGAAGAGAATATTTTATTACCAGAGGATTCTGAATGTTTAGATAAAAATGCACAAATTTTATGGTGTGGGAAACGGGGTGTTATGTCATGGATGGAACGGATTTTACATGATCCGCTTGTATTGACTTATATTTTAACAGGCGAAATTGTTTCGCGTAGTTATGTATGGCGGTGGTTACAAAATCTTAGGATAAGATAAGAATAAGTTCTGTTTGTTAATACTCGAGCATCAAGTTTTCTCATTTTCGAGGTTTTTGTTTTTTGAAG
>JAGLHR010000714.1 GCA_023143415.1 Thiomargarita sp.
AGCAGACTTTAGCTTTTAGCCTTGAGATTTATCTCAAGGCTAACGCTGAGTCGTTACAAATAATTCTTCAATAATTCTATTCTAAAAATGTTTTTCACTCACTTTGCCTTATATTTTCCTTATGTCGATAACGGGCAGGTGATGTGGCGCATGTCTGTTTTTCCCCGCCTTAATATCCAGCTTCGACTGCCCTTTTTAGGGCAATAACATACATCACCGCGTACCCTGGCGAGGGTTAATTACGCCATTAATTCTGAATTGTGAACGGGGAATAATATTAATTCCAAATTCACAAGTGGTAAAAACCTGACAGGTTTTTTCAGAGAAATCACGACTTTTTGAGCATCCAATTTCCAAAGGATTTTTCGTATGAACACTGAAAAACTCATTATTTTTGATACGACTTTACGCGATGGGGAGCAAAGTCCAGGGGCATCCATGACAAAGGATGAAAAAATTCGTATCGCCAAGGCATTGGAAAAAATGCGCGTTGACGTAATTGAGGCGGGCTTTCCGATTGCCAGCGTCGGTGATTTTGAAGCGGTGCAGGCGGTAGCGAATATGATTAAAGAGAGTACCGTTTGTGCTTTGGCGCGTGCTTTGGATAAAGATATTGATCGCGCTGGGGAAGCCATAAAAGGGGCGAACTCTGCACGGATTCATACCTTTATTGCCACATCGCCTATCCACATGAAGATGAAATTACATAAGTCGCCAGATGAGGTGTTAGAGCAAGCGATCAGAGCCGTGGAACGCGCCAGTCGATATACGGACAATATCGAATTTTCACCTGAAGATGCGGGGCGTTCAGAAACAGACTTTTTATGCCGTATTATTGAAGCGGTAATTGATGCTGGGGCGAGAACAATTAATATTCCTGATACGGTTGGTTATACTTTGCCTGATCGTTTTGGCAAATTAATGGCGGAATTGCGTGAGCGAATACCTAATTCGGATAAAGCCGTTTTCTCTGTTCATTGCCATAATGATTTAGGTTTAGCAGTGGCAAACTCCTTATCCGCAGTAATGAACGGGGCGCGTCAAGTAGAATGTACTATCAATGGCTTAGGTGAAAGGGCTGGTAATGCCGCTTTAGAAGAAGTCGTTATGGCAGTGCGTACCCGACAGGATGTTTTTCCGTGTCACACCGATTTAGATACGACACAAATTGTGAATTGTTCACGTTTGGTATCTAATATTACTGGCTTTCCTGTGCAACCTAATAAAGCCATTGTGGGTGCGAATGCCTTTGCCCATGAATCGGGTATCCATCAAGATGGGGTACTTAAACATCGCGAAACTTACGAAATTATGAAGGCGGAAGATGTTGGCTGGTTCGCTAATCGTATGGTGTTGGGCAAACATTCTGGGCGTAATGCTTTTCGCGAGCGTTTAAAAGCGTTGAATATTGAGCTTAAATCCGAAGAGGTTCTCAATGCTGCATTTGCCCGTTTCAAAGACTTAGCGGATAAAAAGCATGAAATCTATGATGGTGATTTGCAGGCACTTGTGAGCGATGCTTCAACAACTGAACATGAGCGGATTAAAGTCGTCGCGCTTAAAGTCTGTTCTGAAACGGGAGAAACGCCTCATGCCTTTGTGACTTTAAGTATAGATGGTGTAGAAAACTCAATTGCCGCAAAAGGAAGTGGTCCTGTAGATGCCATATTTAGGGGGATCGAAGCGTTAGTCAATAGCGAGGCGAATTTATTAGTCTATTCTGTCAATAACGTGACTGATGGTACTGATGCTCAAGGTGAAGTTGTGGTTCGCTTGGAAAACGAAGAGCGAATCGTTAATGGGCAAGGGGCGGATACAGATATTGTTATTGCCTCCGCCAAGGCTTATATCAACGCGCTTAATAAAATATTGACTCCCATAGAGCGCAAGCATCCACAGGCGGCGCGACAGGTATAAGTTTATATCCAAAGCTAAAGCGTTGTACTCCTATACAAAGCTAAAGCGTTGTACTCCTATACAAAGCGTTGGATAGGCTTCTGGAGTACAACGCTTCAGCTTTGTTAATTGGAGTACAACGCTTCAGCTTTGTTAATTGGAGTACAACGCTTCAGCTTTGTATTACTTCTGGAGTACAACGCATCAAGAATCAGGATTCTTTACTTAATTGAAATAGAACATACGCCATTTTGCCCTGTTTGGATAACTTGGCATAATTGTAAAGTACCAGTTCCCAATACTTTGCTAATTTGCTCCGCTCTCCCCGATTATGGTTTTTGATGTGATTCCTGAGCGGTTCAAAGACATTATCTCCAATGTCACTATTTTTGCTTATCAGAAAACCTGCTTTTTCAATTTCCGCTTGAATTTCGGTACGACTTGGAAAATAATTCCCCTTCTTAAATTTAACCAGACGATTATTTTCGCAAGTTATATCGGCAAGAATAAAAATCCCGTTATTTTTCAATACCCTATAAATTTCTTTTAAAAACTTTTGCTTATCGGGATAATGAAAAGAGGATTCGATGCAATAAACAAAATCAAAGGTATTATCCTCGCATGGCACAGAAATCGCGTTGCCCTGTTGAAAATCTATCTGTGAATCAACGCCCACTTGTTTCGCATGTTGTTGGGCGATAGCCAAATGTTCTGACATTAAATCCAGACAGGTTAATTGGATATTTTTCTCTGTCGCCAATTTGATCGCAAAGCCACCAATTCCACATCCAATTTCTAAACCGTGCGTTTTTTCTGATAATTCTCCAAAAAGCGTCACGATTTTTTCCCAAAAAACGTTTTGTGCTTCATAAAGGTTTGCTGTGTCGGGAGTCCATAAACCAAAATTAAGCGCGTAAGAGATTTCACCTTCTGAAGAGCGACTCAGCTCTATCCAGTAGTTTCGACTCCAATTGTAAAAATTCTGTACCTCATTTCTGTCTGGTTTGTTTTTCATTTTAGTGATTCAGTTAAAAATCGTTCTGGAGTCCAACGCTTCAGCTTTGGCAATTTAATACAATCCAAAGCTAAAGCGTTGGACTCCTATCCAAAGCTAAAGCGTTGGACTCCTATCCAATTTAAAGACTGATGTGACGCAGGGAGCTTCTAAATTCCACCGATGAAATCGGTGGAATTTGGTGAAATTTGGAAGCACCTTGCGTCACATCAGTTAAAGATTTAATTCAGCAGTCTGCCACTGATGGGGCATAGTGACAATACCTTGTTCAACGCCTTCTTGTAAAACCGTGAGGGAAGCGACAGCTTGTGCTTGATCATAAAGATGCAGGGCATTTTCACAAGCCAAGAAAACATCAACCGTATAATGACCTTTCAGTAAAGGGACTTTTTGAAAAGTAATACGGGCGCAGCCTTTTCCATCAGAATGATAAGGGATTTTTTGATTATCATTCTCGGTAGAAGCACTACTCACGAGTAATCCATCTTTGCGTGTGATTCCAACTGCCACCGTGGGAGGCGGTAATGTTGGATCAGTGATAAAATCGACTTCAATGATTAAATCACTTTGACCACTTTGTAAAGTGAGATGATCACCCGTTTCATTTTCAGTATGAACATTAATGTTGGTAATATGCCCCATTTTATCAGGCGGGATAGAAGAGGGGGGATTTTCGCCTACCTTTTTCTTATGATTCAATTGAGTTGAATTAGTTTCATCGCTCAAAAAATTGCTATAAGCAGGTAACACTTCTGAAGGAGGACCATCCATCTGTATTCGCCCTTGATCTAACCAGATGACGCGATCACAAATTTTTTCGACTTGATATAAGGAATGTGAGCAAAATAAAATGGTCTTTTTGGCTTCCCGAAATTGCATAATGCGATCAAAAGATTTACGCGCAAATGCGCCATCGCCGACTGAAAGGGCTTCATCAATAATCAAAATATCTGGTTCGACACAAGTCGCCACAGCAAAAGCTAATCGCATGAACATCCCCGATGAGTAAGTTTTCACAGGCTTTTCCATAAATGCTTCAACGCCCGCAAATGCCACGATGTCATCATATAATTGATCAATTTGATCGACGGAAAGCCCTATCACTGCCCCGCTGAGATATACATTTTCTCGCCCACTCATTTCTGGGTGAAAGCCTGTTCCCAATTCCAACAGAGCCGCGACACGCCCTGAAACATCACGGGTACCGCCCTCATCGCTCATTAATGTTCCTGTGACTATTTTAAGTAATGTACTTTTGCCTGCACCATTTTTGCCAATAATACCAACCACTTGAGCATGATTAATGTGGAGCGTTAATGGGTATAACGCTTGAAAAACTTTGGCACGAGGGCGATAGGTTAAGATTTCCCAAAGGTGATCCCAACCATGAGCATAAGTTCGATAAATTTTGCTAACGGATTGTAGAGAAATAGCATATATCATTATTTGAGTTTTTTCAAGGTTATCGTTTTTAGTACAACATAAGTACAACTGATTATGGGAGTGAACGGATTGATTTCGATTGAGAAAAGGTTCAAGCGATTTTTGTACAGTTATACCTTTGTACAAGACATTTTTTTATAATTCATTGATTTTCCGTATTTTATAAAAATTGATCAGTAAAATGTAGGGTGGTTTCGAGGCTAAAGTTTTTTCTTTAAAAAAACTTTAGCCTCGAAAGGAACGAAGTGGCACCATTTTTGGTGGGTTTCGCTATCGCTCTACCCACCCTACTCAGAAATTATAAAAAAATTATCCTCTACAAAGCAATTATACTTAAAAAAAATCCGTTTAATTCCGTAAATCCGTTGTACTAAGTGATTAAGCAGACATTTGACAAATCTAAATTTAATGACTATATTTTAAAGAGTAATCATTTTAACGCACTTTTAATAAAGGAAAACAATTATGCAAATCATACGCCCCTTTTTATGGGGATTCATTTTAACCTTATTTAGCCTACAAGCCTTTGCTTGGAAGGTTAATTTACAATCGTCTGAGAAATCAGACGACACGCCTCAAGTCATTGTCAGTAATGATCGTGAAATGGCTCAGGTGGATGTGTATTTAGTTTGGTTTGATTTGGATGCGAAAGCCGATAAAGTATTTTTATCGTGGAGATTTCAGTGGGGTTGGCAAACAGGGCTCAAACCTGTATTCTCAACAGCCATCGAACTTCCTCCGTTTGAATCATACAATATCCCGTTTCAGGAGAAAACTTGTCCTCAAGAACATCGGTGTTTTTTGGCATTTCTAGCCACTCCAGACGGAAAAAGTCCTTTAAATGGTCAAAAAAATTGGCAAGCAACCTCTTTTTTGCCATTAAGCCTGTCAGCGGGTTGTGAACGTTTTCCTGGGCAACAATTTTTCCTGTCTTGTGGTGACAGTGCGATTAATCGCTTTGCTGAAGGTGATGCTATGGATGATGTTGCTATGACAGGCGCGGCGCCTCCAGCTGAGAAAGTAACGGTATCTGATGAAGGTGCTGCGCCTGAGACTGAAAAACCCGATATTTTCAAACTGCTCGATCATCAACTGCTTTATGCCAATGGGCAGGCAAAACGTTTCCAAGTCATTGATATTGCTGACTTATCTAATCCGCGTTTAGCAGGATGGACTGCCCTGGCAGGTAGCCCTCGTGAGCTTTATGTGTTGGGCGACTATTATGTACTGTTGCAAACCAATTATGTAGGTAAAGAGGGTACTCATTTAACAGTTTTACGCCAAGATGATGATAACACTCTGACGACAGTGCAAGAGATGAGTTTGTCAGGGCGATTTATTGAATCACGGCGGCGCGGTTCGTTTATATATAGCGTAACAGAGCAATTTAATTCTGTGATGGATTGTGGTGATAAAGATTGTGTTGAAGCACAACAAACGATTAATATCACTGTATTACGCCTGAGCGAAACAGGGCAGTTAGAGGAAGTTGATAAGGCAGAATTGTCTGGTTATTCGCCCACAATCGCGATTTTTCCTGATCATTTGATTATTGCTAATCATAATCCAGAGGAAGGAAAATGGCGGAGTACGCAAGTCCAAGCCTTTGATTTATCACAGGTTGTTGACCCATTGGTCACTTTACCTCTCTTAAAGGTGCCTGGACAAATTCCTTCTGAATTTCATCTGAGCGTGAAAAATCAACAATTGCGTGTCGTTTATGGTCCTGAAGATCGTAAAGATGGCAGTACCTTGGCGATTTATGATTTGACTTCGCCAGAGATGGCGCTTGTTGGAGAAATCAGTAAAATTGCGCCAGGTGAAGATTTATTTGCCACCCGTTTTGTCGAGAATCGCGCTTTTGTGGTGACATTTGAACGCAAAGACCCTTTATGGGTTATAGATCTGACTGATCCCACTTCTCCCAGTATTTTGGGTGAATTACATGTACCAGGGTGGTCAGAAAAAATGTTTTTCCACGAAGATCGCTTATTTGCCGTTGGCATCGACGATCAACCTTTGGAAAACGAGGAAAAACGCTGGGTGCGGCGCGTGGCCCTTTCATTGTTTGATGTGAAAGATCCGACTCAACCGACTTTGATTAATCGTTTTACGCCTTTGGCAGGTGAAGTGGCTCATAGTTGGTCACAGGCTTTAGATGATGAGCGGGCTTTACTGTTGAATTGGGATAAAGGCTTTGCCGCTTTGCCGATTGAGTCTTATGAAACAGAAGCGGGTAGTCATTTGCAAATCGTTTCATTAGCCAATGACAAAATTGAAGATGCGGGAATTTTAGAAAGTCCTGTACCCATTCAACGTAGTTTATCACTTTCCGAAAACGTGTTAGCGGCTTTAGGTGATCAATCTTTAATGACACTCCGTTGGGGAACAGGTAAGCCCGAGGTGCTGGGCGAATTGGAATTAGCAACCAATCTGACTTGGCTCACGCTTCAAAAGAATGATTTATGGGCTGCTGCAAGAGGCAATAAAGGATTTAATCGTCTTTATCGTTTTACCACAAAAGAAGTGGAAACGCCGGCGCAACGTTGGACTTTGCCAAAGGGCTATAATGGTCTTCAAATGGATGACAGTTTGGCTGTCTTTTATAATCATTATCCCTTGACTGTGCAAGTGTTAGAGGTCAAGACTGGGAAATTGTCTCCACCGCAACCGCTTGAGAAGACAAAAGAACCCTCAGAAGTTAATGTTGAGCCTGTTGATGATGTTGAGAAGGTTGATGTTGAAGTAGAGTACATTCCTAATATCTGGTATGATCGCAGCCAGCCTCTTGTACGGGATGGTTGGTTTTATATCGCAGAGCAACGTCCTTTCAAACCCACATTAGAACAAGCCGCATTCGTGCCAGAACAAGCGTATCCGCAACCTCAGTGGATATTGCGGAGTTGGAATGTGAAAGTTGAGGGCGCACCAGAGGCTTTAATTCGTTCAATCCCAGGTCGTCCCTTGGCTTTTGATAAGAATGGTCACTTGATCACACAGGAAACGACGGAAAAAGGACAATTGCGTTTGAACTTGTTGGCTTTGGAGGTTGATAATGCGCGTTTGCTTCACAGTCGTGAACTTTCCTGTGGTGGATATTCACGGGTGATGTCTATAGACGAGGCGGTGTATGTGAATTGTGAGGAGAATCGGTATCAACCTGGTCCGATAACTTATAGTGAGTCCACTGAAGAGAGCCAAGAAGCCACAACGCAGGAGAGCCAAGAACCCACGACGCAGGAGAGCCAAGAACCCACGACACAACTGTTGAAACTGAAAGTGAATCCAGGGCAAGGATTTATGGATGAGGGGAATTGGCATTTGTCAGGTTATCAAAACCTCAGAGCAGTCTCTGACGATGTGGTTTTAATGGCTTCCGATCATTATTGGTATAGCCCTTGGATGGAAGGCGGTGTGGCAGTGAAATCGGCAATGATGCTTCCGCCTTATGAAGAAAGTGGCTGTCATATTTACCAGTTGCTCCCTGATAAGGAACCCGTGTTACTCAAACAGCTTGAAACTTGTCCTTATAGTGATGAAGGGCTGGTACTGACAGCAAATCAAGTTTGGATGGCAGAGGGTTTTTCTGGGATTAAGGCTGTGAGTTGGTAAAAGAGTTTGTCACTGAAACCAAGTTTCTACCAGAAACTTGGTTTATCAGAATTTTCTAATTCCTATTAATGCGAATTAAGAGTTGAAATTTTTTTTGAAAATGGAGTACAACGCTTCAGCTTTGGACAATTGGAGTACAACG
>JAGLHR010000715.1 GCA_023143415.1 Thiomargarita sp.
ACCCACCTTTTTAATGGTGGGTTTCGCTCTACCCACCCTACTATATCTACTATATCAATGCCATTAAGTTAAGCCAGGCGAACACGCAGGTTTGCCCCTACAGCCAATGACTATGCAGGATTTTGTAGGCAGACCTGTGTGTCTGCCCTTCCTGTGTGTCTGCCCTTAACTTAATGGTATTGACCCTACGACTACATGACTATAGTCAATTTCATATGACTTGATACTCGATCAAAGAGATTTGCTGGCATCTTCATTGAGGTTTTCATGTCATTTTCAGTATGAAGTCATATGAAATTGACTATAATTAACAAAAACACACTTACTTGCCGCTGTCCTCGTATCCATATTGCGACCACGATTAACATGGTCTTCAATTTCTGCGGTTTCTCCCGCTGTGCGCCCGTAGAGGAAAGTCATGTCGGGTGGGCATAAGTCTTTTTATGTGCAACGACATTCATCTATGAAATGGTATTTTTGGGTGAGGTTTTGTTTTAACGTTTTGCAGTTGTACCAAAGGTGCAACGCCCTACATGGCTACCTGATTTTTTTAATGAGGAAGCCACGAAAAGGACTGTGCAACGCCTACATAGCTTGGCTTTGTTATGCATTCTTCACATATACTTGATTGTCATATCCATCTAAAATTGAGGTAATTAGATCAGATGCAATGTTTTGTACAGTCGCTGAAAATTTATCTAAATCTTTTTGTTCAATTCTAATGCTATCATCTCCATGCGCTACGGAATTTCTGAATAATAAAAGTCTATTCAAGTCTTTTTCATATTTTGATTCTAAAACGGATAATGATAACTTTGACAACAATGTGTTTGTGATCTTTAGATTTGCATTTGATTCAGTATTAATTTTTGTATTAAAAACCACTTTTTGCTTATACATGTTAAACAAATTTTTTGAGAGTTTTTTAATGGTTGCATAGTTAGTCTTACTATTTTTGAATGTGCAAACATTATCGGTTTGAAAAGCTAAATAGGTATCGCTAATATCGTTATATTCAAGTTCTAGCGTATTTAACTCTTGAAGATAAAGCAACAAACATTCTTTCAAAAAACCTTCCCATGCGGCATATATAGAAAGAACCGCTTGACGGGTTAGGAATAACTTATGCTTTTCGATCATTGAATACCGCATATGGATCGTTTTGGCCTGATATATTTTTTCTTGAAGCTGGGAAAAGCTATTATCAAGCATCCCTTCCAAATTATTCATGGTCAGAAAAAATTTCAAGTGCTCTTCTTATGATTCTTTTCTTCGTGCGTCCTTTAGAATTTGACGTTGAACCAGATGCTTTTTTGAATTTTTCATCCTCTTTTAAAGACGACACTTTATCTTGCAACACGCTTTCTGTTGAATTTTTGTAGTACTCTAAATTAGCCGCTACACCATTGAATATGCCGTCATAAAGACTTGTCGATAATTGACCATTTTTCCCTAAAATAGATTTCCGTCCAAGACGTTTAATTAATGACAGAGTCTGCTTGAACTTTTCTAGTTTATATTGATATAAGTTTTTATCCTTTGTTGCATTCCTCATATAATCTGTCATATGTTCAGATAAGTTCTTTGAAATATCATCATGATTTTCAAAGAGAGAAAAAAATCTAAGAACTAACTCATCTAAATAAAGCTCTTCTGTCTGTTTCGGAGTGGGTTGGATTAAATCAATAAATTCCACACTTGAAGCAAGTGCTTTAATTGTATTCGTAAAGTCAACTGAAATTCCTCTAAAAATACAATTTCTTATTTCTTGTTCAGTTAAAGAGGTTCCACCGGTGTTTAAGCGATTGAACAACTCAAATCTCATGTCGTAGTCACTATCCCATTTAATCACTTCCACACGGCATGATGATCTTTTTAAATTGAGTTGAAACTTCAACGGTATATCTGATAGACCAAAACCTTCAAGTTCTTCTACTATGCTCCCTTTTTCTAGCACCCAACCATTTTTTTTCTGATCCTTTAATAAGCAAAAAAAAGACAATATTGTTGAAATCCGTTGTAACCCATCAACGATTTCCCAACGCCCATCATTATCTTCTGCGACAAATATTGATGGAATTGGTATTCCCAAAAGTAATGACTCTACAAATCGAGTTCTTTGAGAAATATCCCATCGAAAAAGCCGTTGAAACTCAGGATCGATGACAAGCTCGCCATTTGTGTACATGTTTATCAGCTCACCAAATGACATGTCCACTCTGTCTGAGGATAAGCTATTTCTTCCTTCAATAATTGCTTCTTCTAGTGAATTCACTGGTAATTATTCCTTTTTTTGCGTAAATGGTTTGTAAATAAATGGGGTTAACGAGTGTAGGGTGGTTTCGAGGCTAACGTTTTTTCTTTAAAAAAACGTTAGCCTCGAAAGGAACGAAGTGGAAACCCACATTTTTAATTGTGGGTTTCGCGATAGCGAAACTGATGACAATTTTTTAAGTTGCCTTAAAACGCCTGGTCTAAATTCTAATGGCACTTACTTAAGGATTATTGACTGCTGTAGGTTGGGTTAGCGATAGCGTCACCCAACATTCTCCTGCGATTGTCGGGTGACGCTACGCTAACCCGATCGACATTTTGAAGCCAAATTCGCTTAAGTAAGTGCCATTAGTCTAAATTCTATTTTGCATTAACAACGACCAAAATGTTTTTTCATTTCTTGAAGCGAAATATTTTCGCCTGATTCTTTCATCGCCTCATCCGCCATTTCTGCCAACACCATATCTTCTGCCTCTTTTAACCACAAGCGAGTGTAGGGTGGTTTCGAGGCTAAAGTTTTTTTAAAGAAAAAACTTTAGCCTCGAAAGGAACGAAGTGGAAACCCACCATTAAAAAGGTGGGTTTCGCTTTCGCTCTACCCACCCTACTACATCAATGCCATTAAGTTAAGCCAGGGCGAACACGCAGGTTCGCCCCTACAGCCCCTGAATCTGCGGGATTTTGTAGGGGCAGACCTGTGTGTCTGCCCTTCCTGCGTGCCTGCCCTTCACTTAATGGCATTGACCCTACGATTACATGACTAATTAACAAAAACACACTTACTTGCCGCTGTCCTCGTATCCATATTGCGACCACGATTAACATGGTCTTCAATTTCTGCGGTTTCTCCTGCTGTGCGCCCGTAGAGGAAAGTTGTGAATGCCGCCGTTTCTAGGGCTTGTTCACTGATTTCTCCGTTGACATAAGGTGTCCAGAGTAATTTAAGCAGAATGACTGCGATAACCGCGTCAACGTTGACGCAATAGACTTTATTACTGACGCCGGTTTTAAACAGGGCTTGAACCAGTTCGTGGTAAAATTCAAGGAAGATGTTGTAAGCTCCCCGTTTTTTGAATAAGTCGCTAACAAAGACTTCGCGTGGATCATAGTTGACATCTTTGTCCTTGAATACCGGATGGTTGACACAAGGAATTTTGGCATAAGATAAATTGCCTTCTGCTTTGGCTTTTGTCTTGTAAGCCTTGTATTCCTTGGCATAGTCCTTTGCCATTGCGGCTAAGTCCAAACCGTGTTTTTCTCTGCCAGGCTCAACTAAACCACTTTCTTTGAAGCGTTGAATGAGAAATTCTATCGCTTCAAAACCGTTTCCGCCATGTGCAAAACCGGTATGTGTTAAAAAGCCGACATAGGCTTTATTGAGTTGTACCCGTTCAGGTACTTCAGGACCATCTGCACTGACAGCACCTTTTGCGCCTTGGGCGGATATTGTGCCAGGACCGTTAGTGACAATTAAGCCTAATAAGACGGAAAATGCAAATAGGGCTTCTTGATCAGGACGTTTGCCTAATAGTGCTAAATAAGCCGTTTCCGTGAAGCTCCAGCTATTCATCAATTCACTGTTGCTTATGCCACAGAATTGTTTTTCATCTTGTTTGTTCGCGGCGACTGAAGCACCAATCATTGTACTGAAGATGCGGAAGTGCCAGGGCATGTTCACCATCGTGGTGACAGATAAGCGTTTATGAACAAGTTCTTTCCAGCCAAGATGACAGGTAATCGCGGCTAGAATGAGTTGTTCGCTCACTCCTGCATCGCCCGCCAGTTCTTTGATGAAGTTGATGAACACTGATTTTGCGCCGCGTTTTTCAATGGCTTCTAGCATCATTTGAGCGCGTTCATCACTTTCCTTTGAAACAAGGATGTTTTTAGCGTCTTCATCAGCTAAGACCGCATCCTTATGGCTGCTGTAATCAAAAGCGGTATCTGCGGGATTAACGAGTCCAGAACCGTGGAAGACTTTAAGGAGTTTTTCTACGGCTTGACGCGCAATCTTTGTTGTATTTGGTCCTAAAACCGCTATTGCCGAAGTGAGTACGGTATTGGGGCTGTTGCCCGCTTCACGACACGCTTCTGCGGCGGCTAAAGCACTACTGTTGCCTTGGTTCACATTCGCATTGAGGAGAACGTTGGCTAATGCGCGTCCGTTGTCATCAGGATACTTTTGCACCATGGACATGACTAGGTTGTCTTCATAAGTGTGCCGTGCCGTTTCTAAAACACTGGTGCCATATATCTTACTGACCTGAGTCTTGGGATCCATCATTGTGGCTCCCGAAGTATCTTTCATGGTCTGGCGTGGTAAAATGAGACCTAATTGGTTGGTCAAAACGGCCAGTTGTTCCTTATAGGGAGAAATGGCTTCAACCAGATCAATATTTAAGTGGCTTGGCAATTCGATATCTTGATTATTGCCGAGCCATGGTTTGAGGGACAGATTGCCAATGGGTTCAAAATCAGGTTCAATACCATTGGCTTTCATGACGGCTGTCAACGCTTCTGGAATGTGAGCGATGTTGATGACGACTGCCCCTTTTGCTGAGAAAACAGGATTAGCGGGGGTATAAATGTCGTTAACACCAAATTTGGCCATAAACCATCTTTCTTTCTCCTCGGCATTGTCACCCGCCCCTGCCATCGCCCCTGCATGTCCACAGGCTCTGGTCAGTTTGTCTTTCCAACGACCGACCACACAGGCGATAACAGGTTTTTTGAATTCTAAGTCATATTCATAGTAACCACCTGGCTCAATGTACATGAGTGCTGCTTGGCTTCGATCATCATTGTGAAACGCATGGGTAAATTCTGCGGCAGCAAATTGGATATAGACATCTTTACCAGAGGAATATGAAACGGTGGTTCCCCAGCCAGTGGTTTTGATATAAGTCGCAATCGTGGTTGTAAAGTTGCCAGAGTTGGAGTAAAGGGCGATAGAACCGGGAATTAAGGATTCTTCAGGTGAACTGCCCCCTAATGCACCGCCGATACGCACATGTTGGTGCGCGTCTGCGATGCCTAAGCAGTTGGCACCAAAGACATCGACTTTACGGCGTTGACAAAATTGTCTGATGATACGAATATCACTGAGTGCCACTTTTTCTGTCAGAATAATGACTTTATTTATGGCCGGATTAACACGCACTGCTTCGATCACGGAGTCTTTAACACCACTGGGTGGTACATAGACAACTGCGACATTGAATTGGTGTCCGGCTTCTAAAGCGTCAGCAACACTGTTATAGACGGGAATGTTTCCGATTTTCGTTTTTAATACTGAGCCTGCGCGTCCAGGCATCGTACCGCAAACGATGTTACCATTGGAGTAAGTATGGCTTGTGGGGGTAACAGTACGGCTTTCGCCACCGAGAATATTTAATACACAGACTCGGTCTTCTGTCGTGGCAAATTCTGCGAGAGAGTTGATGCCGACGTAGTAGTGTGGAAAGGCATCAATACCATTTGGATATGTTTTGTTTTCAGTCATAGTTTGTTTTTTAATTTAAGGAGCAGTCACAATTGAGTAGGGTGGGTAGGAACGAAGT
>JAGLHR010000716.1 GCA_023143415.1 Thiomargarita sp.
TAAAGCAGGCTAAAACCTGCTAATTAGGATAGTCTGTTTTAGCTTTTTCAGTGTCCGCCCAAAGCTAAAGCGTTGGACTCCTAAAGTCCGCCCAAAAGCGTTTTCGAGGTTTTAGTTTTTTGAAGAAAAACTAAAACCTCGAACTCCTATTTTAACTCTTAATTCGCATCTCGAATGGTTTAGTGACAAGGTTTTAGTTTTTTTGAAGACTAAAACCTCGTCGGGTATTATTGAACTCTCATTCCAAAGGATACGCTGTATTTTATTAACTATTTGATTTATAAACGATTTAAATTTTTCCTTTCTTATAAATAATCCTTGTCGTTATTACTTGTCGTTATTAATTAAATAATAGTGGGATGGGATAGATAGGTTCATCAAACAGACAACTGAAAAACTAAAATGAAGTATTCTGCCCTAACTTGGGTAAAAGCCACAATTGACGAAAGTCTTAAACAAACGCGCCAAACATTAGAGCAGTTTGTAGAATACCCGAGTGATACAGCACCTTTGCAACAATGTGTCAACTGGCTGCACGAAATAAATGGCGCACTTAAAGTATTGGAATTACAAACCGCAGCATTGTTAGTCCAAGAACTTGAATTGACTATTAAATCCTTGCTAGAAGGGCGAATTGAAAATAATGAATCAACTTATGATGTGTTGATGCGGACTTTAATTCAATTACCCAATTATTTGGATCATCTTGCCATTGTTCAACATGATATACCTCTCGCCTTGTTGCCACAGTTGAACAAATTGCGGATTCTCCGTTCACAAAAGCCCTTGAGCCAGAATAGTTTTTTTACCCCCGATTTATCAATAGTCATACCTCATCATAAAAAAGTCGCCAATTTGCCGGATGAGAAACTAAAAAAATATATGCAACAAATGCGGGTTGCTTATCAAAAAGGGTTAGTGGCGATTATAAAAAAGCCTAACCAGCCTGTTGAAGGATTAAAATTTATCTATACGGTGATGCAACGTCTGCAACAAGCAACAGGTAATGCCCCTATAAGTAAAGTGTGGTGGGTAACCGAAGGGATTATAGAAGCTCTACTGCAAAAAGGTATAGAAATAAACAAGTCAATTCTTAGCCTATTGAAACAATTGGATGCACTGATAAATAAAGTGGTACAACATGGACAAGCGGCTTTACATGTCGCCCCCCCAAAAGCATTATTGATCAATTTGCTCTACTTTGCTGCCCTTGCTCGCTCTAAAGGAAAACAAATTACTGCGGTCAAAAAGACTTATCAACTCAATGATTATTTACCCAATAAAAACACTTTAGCGGCGGCGAAATTGATGTTTGCAGGACCTGATATTGAACTAATGAAGATTGTTGTCACCCTGCTGAAAGATGAATTTTCCCGTGTAGAAGAAACTTTGGATATATTTAATCGGGCAGATAATCCCTCTGTAACAGAACTCAGTTCCTTAGTCACAATATTGCGTTCAATGGCAAACACATTGGGAATGCTTGGATTAAATGTACAACGTCAATCTATATTAAAACAAGCCATTTTGATTCTTGATATAAGCGAAGGTCGTAAACAACCCGATTTTCCAATATTACTCGACATGGCTAATGCACTGTTAAAAATCTATGGTGCCGTAGATATTTTGGGTGTACAGGGTGTACATGCAAAACAACGCTTACAACAAACTACTGAATTTTCGGAAACGCCTCAATTTGGTATTATACTCAGTGTAGTTGTGAACGAGGCGAAAATAGAATTGGCTCAAGTGATTCAGCCTTTAGTGACTTTTATTGATACAAACGAACAAGATGACGATTTGTTAGATGTCCCTGCTCGTCTTAAACAAGTGGAAGGTTTTTTAGCGGTTTTATCTCATAATAAAGCAGCCAAACTGTTAGCACAGTGTAATAAATATATAGAGAAAGTCTTTATAAAAGAATCCACGGTGCCAGCGGAAGAGAAACTAAAGGCTTTAGCAGATGTACTAATTGCTATTGAACTTTATTTAGACACGCTGGCGGGTAATCCTATGGATGCAGATGATATTCTCAATGTGGCAGAGCGGCAGTTGTCACTGATAACGGGTAACTGATATGCAATTGCTTGATATTCCAGAACAAATACCGAGTTCAGAAATAGACGAAGAGATTATTGAAATCTTCTTTGAAGAAATGGGGGAAATTAAAACAGAAATTATTACCCACTTCAAGACGTGGAAAGATGATCATACAAACGTTGATTCCCTGAACACCTTACGACGCGGCTTTCATACGATGAAAGGCAGTGGGCGATTGGTGGGAGCTACCCTCATTGGAGAATTCGGTTGGCGTTTTGAAATTCTGTTCAATCGGGTTTTTGATGGCACGTTGTCAGTTAATGACGACTTGTTATGGCTGATTGGGCAAGTTGAAAAGATATTGCCCAGTTTGCTTGAACAGTTTCAGCATAATCAATCTGTACCTTATGAAATTCTTCTCCTGATTTCACAAGTGGATTATTTTCTCAAGAGTAATGGTCAAAGTCTGGGTGATTTTGATCCGCCAAATGGTAAAACAGAAAAGGCACCATCTGCTCAAGTTGAAACTTTACCAGAGAGTGAAAAAGTCCAGATAATAGAGGAGACTCCTTTAGAACCAGAATCATCAAAAGAGAACCTTTATCCTGAAATTCTTCCTGAACCTGAAATTCTTCCTGAAAATGAGTTTTTAGAAACGAAGGGTGATATTGAGAATGCGTTTGAAACGAATGAATTAACCAAAGATGAATTAGAATTAGGTTCTGAAGAAGACATTTTTGACAGTACGCTGGACACTGGATTCGACGGTTTAGAAGAATTAAACATGGAATCTAACGATTTTGAGGATTTAGAAAACGTTAAATTACCAGATGATTTTGAACTAGAAACCGTTGATTTACCAGATGATTTTGAAATGATTACCGAATCTGATGGAATAGAATCAATAGAAGAATCTGTCGCACCTGATTCAAATGAGAATACAAAAATTCTTGGGGATGAAGAAGATTCAAGAAATGAATTTGAAGTACCTGATGACGAAACAAAAATTCTTGGGGATAAAATTGGGAATGAAGATGAAATTGGGAATGAAGAAGATTTAACGGATGAATTTGAACTATCTGATGAAGAAACAAAAATTATTGAGGATGAAGATGATGATGATTCAACTAATGAATTCAAGGAACTCTTTTTCGATGAAGCGGATGAAATTCTCGAAAATACCCAAATTCTGCTAGAACGCTGGACGGCTGCACCTAAAAATATGCAGTTGATGAAGGAATTACAACGTGAACTGCATACCCTCAAAGGTGGGGCTCGTATGGTGGAGATTGCACCTATTGGCGAACTGAGTCATCACTTAGAATCAGTACTCACGCAGATTGTTGACGGTATAGCTCAAACAAATCCTAAATTACAGGAAATTATACAAAACAGTGTAGATGAATTGGCTGCTATGCTCGCTGCGATACGTTCAAATGTACCATTGGACATGCCAGAAGATTTGATAAAACAAATCAACGCAGCCCTCGAAAGTGAAGAAGAGCAGGAATATCCCCCTATTAAATCTTCAGGGATAGAGAATCAAAAAACGATAGAGCGTTCAAAACCGAGAAAACTTGAGAAACTGCTTGAAAAAGAAGCTGATGTTGCAGACAGTGCTGAGGATCGAATTCGTGTAAAAGCGACTCTGATTGATAAACTCACCAATTTGGCGGGCGAATTATCTATCTCTCGTGCTCATGTTGAACAACAGCAAGGTACCCTGAAAAATCACCTCGTCGAAATGGATGAAACGGTGATACGCCTACGCGATCAATTACGGCGTTTTGAAATAGAAACAGAAGCACAAATTATTTCCCATTTTAGTGAGGGAATAGAGGGTGATGAGTTTGATCTGCTTGAATTGGATCGCTTTTCCGTTATGCAACAATTATCACGTAGCTTGATGGAAAGCGTCAGTGATTTGACGAGTATTCAAGATTCTCTAAAAAACGTGACACGGCAAAGCGATTCATTGTTAATTCAACAATCCCGCATCGGGGCAGAGTTACAAGATGGCATCATGCGAACTCGCATGATACCCTTTACAAAAATTTCAGCCCGTCTTCAACGCATTGCACGATTAACCGCAAGAGAATTACATAAAAAAGTCGATTTTATTATCAAGGGGGAAGATATCGAATTTGAGAGAACCGTTCTCAATCGTATCGTTGCTCCCCTTGAACATATGCTTAGAAATGCGATTGATCACGGAGTTGAAGAGGCTAAAACACGTCAAGAAGCCGGAAAACCAGGTGAAGCTAAAATTACGATAGCTTTATCTAGGGAAGGCGCAGAACTGATCATAAAACTCAGCGATGACGGTGCCGGTTTAAATCTGTCTAAAATTCGCAAAAAGGCAGAAAAGCGGGGGTTGATCAAACCGGAAACGGTGATTAATGATCAAGAACTCATGCAATTTGTCCTTGAACATGGTTTTAGTACAGCAGAAAAGGTTACTCCCACCTCAGGGCGTGGCGTGGGTATGGATGTGGCTTATAGTGAAATAAAACAGTTAGGTGGCAGTTTGCAGATCCATTCAAAAATTAACGAGGGTACAACATTTGATATTCGCCTACCACTGTCTTTAACCATTACGCAAGCCCTGTTAGTGCATATTGGTGAAGAAACAATGGCTGTTCCTATGAATCATATCGATGCCGTGATGCGCGTTCCCCGTGCAGAAGTGATTGGCAAAGCCGATGAAGTTGATTATTATAAATATATGGACAACAATTATCGCATTTTCAATCTGGGGAAATTATTAGGTTTTGCTCAAATGAACTCAGATGAAGTTCCTTTGATACCCATGTTGTTAGCTCATATTGCTGATCGTCGAGTAGCTTTATTAGTGGATGGTATTGAGGGAAGTAAAGAAATTGTTGTGAAATCTGTGGGAACTCAAATGGGTGCGATTCGTTGGTTAGCTGGGGCAACTATTTTGGGTGATGGGCGAGTCGTGCTGATTTTAGATATGCCAAGCATAACTCGCGTGGATATCACAGCAGTTACTGCGCCGCTTCCCATCATAGAAACGATTGAAGAAGAAAAAACCGTCGCCAAGACGATTATGATAGTCGATGATTCAATTACAGTGCGTAAAGTAACTGCACGTTTCCTGAAACGACAAGGTATGGATGTCTTGACGGCTAAAGATGGACTTGATGCTATCGCGCAATTGCAGGAACATACACCTGATTTAATGCTGCTTGACATAGAAATGCCACGTATGGATGGTTACGAATTAGCAACTCAACTGCGTAATCGTTCAGACTTTAAAGATTTACCTATTATTATGATTACATCGCGCACAGGTACTAAACACCGTGATAAGGCTAAAAAAATGGGTATAAATCATTATTTGGGTAAGCCATTTAATGAAGCTGAATTGCTTGAAAATATTCATGCCTTACTTAATTAATGGTGTGACGCACTATGTTTCCAAGCTGTTTAAGAAATCTTTGAAAAAAAATCGAATCTAGGCTAAAG
>JAGLHR010000717.1 GCA_023143415.1 Thiomargarita sp.
AATATTCTTATGAAGACTGACGAAAATCTTCTGATGTAGGGGCAATCCCTTGTGGTTGCCCTGAGTACCATTAATTCACCATTCACCATTCACCATTAAACATTCACCATTAACAATTCACCATTCATAAAGGAGTTAAAAATGTCCAAAAATGTTGATGTCGCCATTATCGGTGCAGGTACAGCCGGATTAAACGCATTCAGTCAAGTACGGCAACAAACCCCTAATGTTGTACTGATCAATGCAGGGCATTATGGTACCACCTGCGCCAGAGTCGGCTGTATGCCCTCTAAAGTACTGATTGAAGTCGCTAAAACATTCTCAAGAAAAGCGCATTTTGAGGATTTTGGTATTCAAGGCAGTGAACATCTGACAATCAATCGCACTCAAGTGATGAACTATGTACGCCGCCTACGTGATAGATTTGTCGGACGCGCCATGCAATCTGTGGATAAGATTGGTGACAAAAATATCAAGGGGCATGCCCGATTTGTTGAACCTCACGTTTTAGAAGTCAATGGCGAAAAAATCCAAGCAGAAAAAATTATTATTGCCACAGGTTCACGCCCAATTATACCCCAAGCGTGGCGCAAGTTCGGTGATAAAGTCATTACAACGGATGATTTTTTTGAAATCGAAAAATTACCCCATTCTATAGCCGTTATTGGACTGGGTGCTATCGGTTGCGAAATCGGTCAGGCTTTAGCACACTTAGGTGTTAGAGTGGTGGGCGTTGATTTATTATCCTCCGTAGGCGGAATTTCTGATTCTGCTATTAATAAAATAGCGATTGATGAATTTTCCAAAGATTTTGAACTCTGGCTGGAAAGTGCAGCACAACTCTCAGAAAGTCCCGATGGCGTGAAGGTTGAAACAGACGATGGGCAACATTCAACAACAGTTGATATGGTTTTAGCTTCATTAGGACGTATTCCCAATTTTGATAATATGGACATTGAAAAAGTCTTTAACCTAGATTTATCTAAAGGATTCAAAGACTTAGTCAATCCCAATACCATGCAATTAGGTGATTTTCCCGTCTTTGTTGCTGGAGATGTGAGTTCAATAAGACCGATTTTGCATGAAGCCGCAGATGAAGGCAAGATTGCCGGCTTTAATGCGGTTAGGGACAAAGCGGAAGCGTTCAAACGCCGCGTACCTTTACGCATTGCTTTTACAGAACCGCAAATGGTCATTGTAGGAGCTTCCTTTGCCGAATTGCAAGGGCAAGATATCGTTATCGGTGAACGGAATTTTGTGATGCAAGGACGCACTAAAGTCATGGTGCGTTCTCATGGACATTTACGGGCTTATGCTGATCGTCAATCAGGCTGCTTACTCGGTGCAGAAATGATCGTCCCTGATGGTGAATATCTGGGGCATTTTTTAGCGATGGCGATTGAAAGTAAGATGACAGTGCAAGATATTTTACAGACACCGTTTTATCATCCCACCGTGATGGAAGGACTTGAAGACGCATTGAAAGCCATTATTCAACAGATGGATGGTTCAAAAGAGCCAGTTCTACGACGTTTGAATAGTGAATAAGTACTGAAGCAGAAATTATCGGATATGATGGAGTCCAAAAAGTCTTAAAACTTATGCTTCAGTTAGGAACGTTTCGAGGTTTTAGTTTTTTTCAAAAAACTAAAGTCGAGGCTAACGTTTTTTTAAAAAACGTTAGCCTCGACTCGAAAATGAAATAATATCGACAGACCTGAACTAGACCTGACAGGTTTTTGAAACCTGTCAGGTCTGATTCAACATGAACTAGACCTGACAGGTTTTTGAAACCTGTCAGGTCTGATTCAACATGGTGGAATTTATTCCATGCACGTTCCTTAGCTGAAAGGTAAAATCCTAAAAATCCTATTCAAAAAAGGGTATTATTTATGGAACTTGTCTGTCCAGCGGGTAGTTTACCCGCCTTAAAAGCCGCCGTCGATAACGGTGCTAATGCCGTTTATATGGGTTTCCGCGACGATACCAATGCGCGACACTTTGCCGGGCTCAATTTTACCCCAGCAAAAATGGAACAAGGTATTCGCTATGCCCATGATCGTAAAGTGCGCGTATTTATAGCCATTAATACCTTTCCACAGCCCAAAGGTTGGTCACGCTGGACTGATGCCGTCGATCATGCTGCGGAGTTAGACGTAGATGCCCTGATTTTAGCGGACTTAGGCGTGCTTGATTATGCCACAGAACGATGGCCAGATTTACCACGACACCTCTCCGTTCAAGGCTCTGCAACCAATTACGAAGCATTACGCTTTTATCATAAACACTTCGCAATTCGTCGCGTTGTCTTACCCAGAGTCTTATCACTTCCCCAAGTGAAACATGTTATAGAAAATAGCCCTGTCGATGTCGAAATATTTGGTTTTGGGAGTCTATGCGTTATGGTAGAAGGACGTTGCTTACTTTCTTCTTATGTCACAGGAGATTCACCCAATACTTATGGTGCTTGCTCACCAGCACATGCGGTGGAATGGCGTGAAACACCACAGGGCTTGGAAACACGCTTAGGCGATGTATTGATTGATAGACGCGGTGCCGGGGAAAGTGCAGGTTATCCCACTATTTGCAAAGGGCGCTTTCAAGTGGGTAAAGAAACCTATTATGCCATTGAAGAACCCACCAGTTTAAATACCTTAGAAATGCTGCCAGAACTTGACGCAATCGGTATCGCCGCCATTAAAATTGAAGGTCGCCAACGTAGTCCCACTTACAGCGCACAAGTTACTCGTGTTTGGCGAGCGGCACTTGATGCTTGTCAACGTAATCCCTCTGCTTATACCCCACAAGCTAATTGGTTAACAGAATTAGGCAAAGTATCAGAAGGTACGCAAACAACATTGGGTGCTTATCACCGCCCTTGGCAATAAGTGATATACAATGGTTTATTAAATGCGAATTATCAGATAATTATTTTCACTAAGTTCACGCAAAGGCGCAAAGCGGTTCAATTTTCTTCTTAGGAATAAAAATTTAATAAAACACAAAACTAAACCTGTCAGGTTTGATTAAGAATTTTGAAAATGATTTTATGCACGTTCCTGGTTTGGAATATTTTCGAGGTTTGAGTTTTTTTTCAAAAAAACTCAAACCTCGAAATGAAAAAAGTGATAAAACGAGGCCACTTTACCTCTCAGCGTGATTTAAAGAGCAACTGTTCGAGGTTTGAGTTTTTTTCCAAAAAACTCAAACCTCGAACTGAATTTTATTAATTATTTCAATCAGACAATGTCAAAACCTTTCAAATGGACATATAAAGGCAAACCTCTGGTTGCCTAAAATGTATTATGCTTAGAGTGTTTGCTGTACTAGTACCTTGTCAAGCTAATTTTGACGGGTAGTCTTAGACCTGACAGGTTTCCAAAACCTGTCAGGTCTTTTTTATCACCAGACAAATTAAAATTGACAGTGTACTAGGCTTTTTGTCCCTCATTTTGAGTCAGGAGCATGGCATTAAAAAGACTTCTAAGGTCACTGCCATTAAGTTAAGCCTAAAAACAGGCTTTGCGCTTAAATTAATGGCAGTGAAACGGAGTTTGAGAACAAGAATGCGTCACATCAGTTAAGAATTAAGAACAAAGATTTGACTAATATGAACGAGACACAACACCGTCTTTACCCCCTCACTTCACCCCAACGGGAAATCTGGTTTGACCAAATCCTGCATGAAGGGATTCCGCTGTACAACATCGGTGGCTACGTCAAAATCCCTGGTGTCATAAACCCAGTATTATTTGAACAAGCGGTTAATTTGCTGGTGCAAAAACACGATACTTTGCGTACTATGCTGACTGAGGTAGCGGATGAAGATGGCGTACCCATGCAGACTTATGCCGAAAAATTAGCCGTGACGATACCAATGCACGACTTTTCTGCCGAAACGCATGAAGCAGCAATGGCATGGATGCAGCAACGTTTTATCGAAACCTTTGAACTGACAGGGCAGCCACTATTTCGTTATGATTTAGTGAAAATCAGTAACGATAATTACTATTGGCTAATACAGTATCATCACCTTATCATAGATGGTTATGGTATCGCATTGCTCAACCGCTCAATGGCAGAAATCTACACGCAATTAGCCAATGGGCCAGTCCCCAATCTGGATAGCCTTTCTTATGTCACTTTTGTTGACAATGATCGTGCGTATGTCGAATCGGCCATTTTTGACAAACAACGCCAATATTGGCTGAATAAATACCCTACGCCGCCCGAGCCTTTATTCAATCCACGCTATCGTTCTAATTATACGAACAAATTGATTGGCAGTGGCTGTGAAGTCCTTTATTTGCCGAGAGATTTTTATAACCGTTTGAATGTGTTGGCCAAACAGCATAAAGCTACCCTATTCCATCTGCTGTTGGGCGCATTTTATGTCTATTTCACCCGCACCGCCCAACGTGATGACTTTGCTATTGGATTGCCAGTACTTAACCGTGCCAATGCCAATTTCAAAAAAACCGCTGGCTTGTTTACTGGGGTGAGTCCAACGCGATTTAATTTTGGTAAAGATTTAAGTTTTGCCGAATTGTTGCTTAAGATTAACAAAACCCTTAAAGCAAATTACCGCCATCAGCGATTCCCAGTGAGTGAAATCAATCGGGCTGTGGGTTTAGGACCAGCACGTTCACAACTCTTTGATATTAACCTGTCGTATGAAAATCATGATAATGATGCTTTTTTTGCTGATATTGATGGGCAACTCATTCCAATACTCCATCATCATGAACAAACCCCATTGATGATTTTTGTACGGGATTTCCATACTCAACATGATGTTGAATTTGATTTTGTCTTTAATCTTGCTTACTTCAATACAGAAGACATCAAAACCTTACAAGCGCGTTTAGTCACTATTTTAGAAGCGGTACTAAAGGACAGCGTATCGCCCATCCATACCTTGCCCGTCATGACTGAGCAAGAAGTTCAGCAATTGCAAACTTGGAATGAGACGACCACGGATTTTCCAAAGAATCAAACGATTGTTGATTTGTTTGAACAGCAAGTGGAAAAAACGCCTGATAATATCGCGGTGGTTTTTGAAGAAGAACAACTGACTTATAGAGAATTAAATCGCCAAGCGAATCAACTCGCACACTATCTACAAACTTTGGGGGTCAAATCTGACGTTTTAGTAGGAATTTGCGTTGTGCGTTCAATTGAAATGGTAATAGGGCTGTTGGGTATTTTGAAGGCGGGTGGTGTTTATGTTCCGATTGATCCTAGCTATCCACAGGCTCGGATTGCTTATATGTTGGATGACAGTGCGACTCCGTTGTTATTGACTCAAAGTCACTTGAAAAAACAGTTACCTGAGTTGGAAGCTAAGTGTGTTGTGGTGTGTTTGGATGAGGTGGATTTTGCGGTTCAAGAGACTGAGAATCCTGTGGTCAGCCGTGGAGCGGAGGATTTGGCTTATGTGATTTATACTTCGGGTTCGACGGGGTTGCCGAAGGGGGTGATGATTGAGCATCAAGCACTGACTTTACACAGTCAAGCCATATTGCAACAATACACGATCAATGAAAACGACCATGTATTGCAATTTGCCTCTTTTAGCTTTGATACTTCATTAGAACAGTTGTTGGTTGCTTGGTTAAGTGGAGCCTGTTCTGTTCTGGTGAAGACCAACTTGATTACAACACAAGATTTATTATCCTTACTGAAAAATCATGTTATTACCGTTGCGAATTTACCCCCAGCATACTGGCAGAAAATGTTGGAAATTGAAACAATTGCCAGCGAACTACCCACTTTACGGATGCTGATTTTAGGTGGAGAAGCTCTTCCGATTACTTTGGCTCAACAAACCCGTGAGTCCTTTCCGGCATTGACCCATTTAAACGCATACGGACCCACCGAAGCGGTGATTACCCCCTGTATTTACTATTTGCCCGCAATTTTACCAAATAACACAACATACATTGCGATTGGACGACCACGTACAAACACCCGCATCTACATCCTAGATGCACAACACCAGCCCCAACCACCTCACATCCCTGGTGAACTGTGCATTGCTGGCGCTGGCTTAGCACGAGGCTACCTCAATCGCCCTGAACTCACCGCGGAAAAATTCATAGAAGTAGAACTCTTCGGAAAAACGGAGCGCATTTACAAAACGGGCGACTTAGCTCGCTGGCTTCCCGATGGCAACCTAGAATATCTAGGGCGAATTGACAATCAAGTCAAACTGCGGGGCTTTCGCATCGAACTAGGAGAAATTGAAGCCGTACTCAGTCAACATTCTGCCGTTAAAGAAGCGGTAGTGACACTGTACGAAGCTGATGACAATAAACGCTTAGTGGCTTATCTCACCACGGATTCCGAATCGAATGAGTTAGTCGCTGAACTGAAAGAGACTCTAAAAGCCAATTTGCCAGATTACATGGTTCCAAGTCATTTCACCCTGTTGGATAAACTGCCTTTGACACCTAATGGTAAAATTGATCGGAAAGCGTTGCCAGCCCCCGAGATTGAAATTTCCACCGGTACTCAGCCTGCGACTCCGACGGAAGACTTATTGGCTGGATTATGGACTAGCGTACTCAAACGCGAAGCCATCAGTCGAGATGATAACTTCTTTGAACTAGGTGGACATTCCTTGCTCGCCACTCAATTAATCGCTCGTATCAGGGATAGCTTTCGGATTGAACTGCCAGTGCGGGCCATTTTTGAGCATCCGCAATTGTCAACTTTAGCAGCGGCGATTGAAGCGGCCAGTGGCACGGTTAGCTTGCCTGCCATTGAGGTGCAATCAAAGGATTCTCCTAAAATCTTGTCGTTTGCCCAGCAACGTTTATGGTTTTTAAATCAGTTTGAAGAGAATGGCAGTGCGACCTATAACATGCCAGCCGCTTTGCAGTTGTCTGGTGAGTTAGAACTAGCGGCTTTGCAACAAAGTTTGTTTTGGTTGCAGGAACGTCATGCCAGCCTACGCACTTATTTCCCAACTCATGCCGGGAAAGCGACAGCGCAAATTCAAGCGATTGATAATATTAAAGTTTTAGTGATTCATGATTTACACCTTCTGACCGATGAGGAACAAAGAGATGAAGTTCAAAGTCGGGCGAATAGCCATGCCATCGCTCCGTTTGATTTAGCCCAAGGGCCTTTATTTAAAGCGGAACTGTTACAACTTAATGAAGAACGGTCGGTTTTATTGCTGAATATGCACCATATCATTAGCGATGGTTGGTCAATGGGCGTCTTCATTCGTGATTGGCAACATGCCTATACCGCTTTTGCCCAAGGATCAGAACCGAGTTCGGCTTCGCTCACGATTCAATATAGCGATTATGCGGCTTGGCAACGTGATTGGTTACAAGGCGAGGTGTTACAGCAACAAGTCGATTATTGGACGAAGAAACTCACTGGTATTCCAGAATTGTTGGAATTACCAACCGAGAAACCGCGTCCGCCACAGCAAAGTTATCAAGGCGCACATTATGCCCATAATTTGTCAGCAACACTGAGCCAATCGGTCACTGAACTGAGTCAGCAACAGGGTGTGACTGTCTTCATGACTTTGCTGACCAGCTTTAATATTTTGCTGTCACGCTACAGTCGCCAAAACGATATTTGTGTGGGTAGTCCGATTGCGAACCGCACCCATAGCCAAACGGAAGATTTAATCGGTTTTTTTGTGAATACTTTGGTATTGCGTAGCCAGATTGATACTGAAGAACCAGGAAAGGCGCAAAGCGTTATTGACTTATTGCTAAAAACTCGTCAAACCTGTTTGGAGGCTTATGCTCATCAAGACATTCCGTTTGAGATGCTGGTTGAGCAATTACAACCGACCCGCAGTCTGAGTCATCACCCTCTGTTTCAGGTGATGTTGGTGTTGCAAAATAATGAAGCGGTTGAACTGGAACTGCCTGGTTTGGAGATCACGGCATTGAGCTCTGAGTACCCGATTGCTAAATTTGATCTGACTTTGAATTTGGTTGAACAGGATGGGCAGTTCGAGTGTGTTTGGGAATATGCCACTGATTTGTTTGAGGCTGAAACGATTGAGCGCATGGCGGGACATTTTGAAGTTCTGCTTAGCTCCATCGTTGAGAATCCAACGCAATCTATCAGTCAGTTGCCGATGCTAACTGAAAATGAAGTTCAACAATTGCAAACTTGGAATGAGACGACCACGGATTTTCCAAAGAATCAAACGATTGTTGATTTGTTTGAACAGCAAGTGGAAAAAACGCCGGATAATATTGCGGTGGTTTTTGAGGAAGATCAACTGACTTATAGAGAATTAAATCGCCAAGCGAATCAAGTCGCACATTATCTGCAAACTTTGGGTGTAAAACCTGACGTTTTAGTAGGAATTTGCGTTGAGCGTTCAATTGAAATGGTGATTGGGCTGTTGGGTATTTTGAAGGCGGGTGGTGCTTATGTTCCGATTGATCCTAGCTATCCACAGGCTAGGATTGCTTATATGTTGGATGACAGTGCGACTCCGTTGTTGTTGACTCAAAGTCACTTGAAAAAACCGTTGTCTGACTTGGAAGTTGAGTGTGTTGTGGTGTGTTTGGATGAGGTGGATTTTGCGGTTCAAGAGACTGAAAATCCTGTGGTAAGCCGTGGAGCGGAGGATTTGGCTTATGTGATTTATACGTCGGGTTCGACTGGGAGGCCGAAGGGGGTGATGGTTGAGCATCAAGCACTGACTTTACACAGTCAAGCCATATTACAACAATACACGATCAATGAAAACGACCAGGTATTGCAATTTGCCTCTTTTAGCTTTGATACTTCACTAGAACAGTTGTTGGTTGCTTGGTTAAGTGGAGCCTGTTCTGTTCTGGTAAAGACCAACTTGATTACAACACAAGATTTATTATCCTTACTGAAAAATCATGTTATTACCGTTGCGAATTTACCCCCAGCATACTGGCAACAAATGTTGGAAATTGAAACAATTGCCAGCGAACTACCCGCTTTACGGATGCTGATTTTAGGTGGAGAAGCTCTTCCAATTACTTTGGCTCAACAAACCCGTGAGTCCTTTCCGGCATTGACCCATTTAAACGCATACGGACCCACCGAAGCGGTGATTACCCCCTGTATTTACTATTTGCCAGCAATTTTACCAAATAACACAACATACATTGCGATTGGACGAGCACGTACAAACACTCGCATCTACATCCTAGATGCACTACACCAACCCCAACCACCTAACATCCCTGGAGAACTGTGCATTGCCGGTGCCGGCTTGGCACGAGGCTACCTCAACCGCCCCGAACTCACTGCGGAAAAATTCATCGAAGTCGAACTCTTCGGAAAAACGGAGCGCATCTACAAAACGGGCGACTTAGCTCGCTGGCTTCCAGATGGTAACCTAGAATATCTCGGGCGAATTGACAATCAAGTCAAACTGCGGGGGTTCCGCATTGAACTCGGAGAAATTGAAGCCGTACTCAGTCAACATTCTGCCGTTAAAGAAGCGGTAGTGACACTATATGAGGCGGATGACAATAAACGTTTAGTGGCTTATCTCACCACGGATTCCGAATCGAATCAGTTAGTCGCTGAACTGAAAGAGACTCTAAAAGCCAGTTTGCCAGATTATATGATTCCCAGTCATTTCACCCTGTTGGATAAACTGCCTTTGACACCCAATGGTAAAATTGATCGTAAAGCGTTGCCAGCACCTGACTCAAACATGCCCGCCGAAAATACTTTGCCGCGTGATGCTATTGAACTACAATTGCTCGGTGTGTGGGAAACCGTATTGGATGTCCATCCATTGGGCATACATGACAATTTTTTTGAATTGGGCGGACACTCTCTGTTGGCTGTGAAACTCATGAGCCATATCCAGCAACAGTGTGCTGTGCGATTGCCAGTCAGTGCACTGTTCAAAAGTCCTACTGTGGCCATGTTAGCACAACAACTGCACCAAGATACCACCCCACTGTTGACTCTAGTGCCGATTCAAACTGCCGGAAAAGCCATTCCGGTTTACGCTCTTCCGGGTGCCGTTTGCTCGGTGATGTATTTATATCCATTGGCTTCCTATTTGGGTCAACAGCAACCCTTTTATGCCTTGCAAACCCCGGGACTGGATGGTTCAACAACCCCAGAGACCGTTGAAGCCTTAGCCCGCTTTCATCTACAAGCCTTGCAACAACAACAGCCATCTGGTCCATATCAGCTGATGGGTCACTCATCCGGCGGACGTGTCGCCTTTGAAATGGCTTGGCAACTAGAACAACAAGGAGAAACGGTCGCCTTGTTAGCCATTTTAGATACCAGTGCGCCAGACACCAATCAACCGAATCCAATGGCTGATTACACTGAATTAAATTGGCTGTCAGACATTGTACTGGTGTTTGAAGAACTGGTTGGTGTTGACTTGAATTGGTCTTTGGAACAGTTACGAGCGATGCAAAACCTGGAAACCGCTTATGCCCAAGTGATGCAAGCCTTTGTTGAGCGACAAATCTTGTTTGCCCCTGGTTCACCGGTGGATGAACTCAAGGCTTTGGTGAATACTTATCGCATCACGGTACAAGGACACGCCGACTATCAAATCCCCGGCAAACTACACTGTCCGATTCATCTGTTTCGCTCTCAAGAACAAACACCCAATGTTGAACCGAGTGAATTTGAAGATACCCGTGAATCATGGGGTTGGGCCGAATGTACGCACGCCAAAGTGGAAGAACACTGGGTTCCGGGAACACATGTGACGATGATGGCTCTCCCACACGTCAAAACCTTGGCTGACCAGCTGTCTCAATATTTACCACAGGACCAATTGTAAGAATTTTTCATCTGAGTTAATTGTGGTGCAAAATGAAAATATTACTTATTAACTTAGATGATCTGATTTAAAATTTGATAGTCGAGTAAAAGACGTGAAAATGTATAAATCTTGTAGTGGTCAAGATGATGTTATAGATTGGTAGGGTGGATAAAGCGAGAGCCTATCCACCTGACGGAGCGTTTGTGGATACGCGGTCTATCCACCCGACATTATGTTCAACATCAATCTGACCATGACAAAAATGTATAAATCGGTTCAATTATTGATTTTGACTTATCCTTTCTTAAATACAATCCATGTCGTTATTGCAACTAATAACGGTATTTGGTATAATTATTGTCTTTGACCGTCAAAAAAGGAAACAATGATGAGACATTTTAGCTCTTATGGTCCGGTCGATTCTCATGATCATTTTTGTGTGCCACGTCAAGCATTAATTGCACAAGGTGTTGAACAATTGATTGGAAATCCTGAAAAGGGTGGACATTATTTCACCATCTGGGCACCGCGTCAAACGGGTAAAACCTGGCTGATGAGACAATTGGAGCGGAATATCAATCAGCAATATCCAGATGAATTCACCATTTTGAAGTTTTCACTGGGCGGATTGAGAGGGCTGACTTTTACCCCTTCTGAAAACTCGGATTTTTCTGAAAGGTTTGGCGAAGTCATTCAAGAAAAATTACCCAGCAAATCTATCGTTTCAAACTGGAAAGCGTTTCGTGATTTATTTTCAAAAAGGAAAGGACTCTGGGAGCGTCCACTCATCCTATTGATAGATGAAGTGGATACCATTCCATTGTCTTTAATCGACTTAATGGTGGCACAATTTCGGGAACTTTATCTGGAACGTGAAAACAATTGGCTGCACGGACTTGCATTGGTTGGTGTTCGAGCCGTCTTGGGTATTGAAAGTAAACTGGGATCACCGTTTAATATTCAAAAATCCTTGAAAGTGCCCAATTTAACAGATGAAGAAGTCACCGACTTATATGACCAATACCAAAATGAAAGTGGACAAAAAATTGAACCCACAGTCGTTGAACAAGTTTATCAAACGACACAAGGACAGCCTGGTTTAGTGTCATGGTTTGGGGAGCTGCTGACTGAAACGTATAATCCAGGCACTCTGATTGATATGGAGACTTGGAAAATAGTGTGGCAAAACGCCAGATTTGTCGAACCCAATAATACGGTGATGAATCTGATTGCCAAAGCGAGATATCCAGAATATCAACCATTTTTAATCAAACTGTTTGGAAACAATAATATCCCCTTTTCTTTTCATCGTCCTGTATGCAATTATCTGTATTTTCACGGCATCATCAAGCCTTTTAGCATCACTTCCCCAGAACAGGGTAAAATTTGCCGCTTTACCTCACCTTTTATTCAGGATTGTTTATACTATGCGCTGACTGATGAAATTATTGGTTCAGAAATACCTATTTTACCATTGGAGCCATTGGATGAACTCACAGACGTTTTTGCCAGTACTTCACTCAATCTACCGGCATTGCTAACCAGATATAAGGATTATCTTGCGCGTCTCCGGGCGCAAAACATTAATCCTTGGAAAGAACAACCCCGCCGAAAAAAAGATTTGCATTTAATAGAGGCGGTGGGACATTTTCATTTTTTCAACTGGCTTAGGGATGCGGTGAGAGAGGATTGTATCGTCAGTCCAGAATTTCCTGCCGGCAAGGGTCAAGTCGATATCCATTTACGATGTGGAACTCAACGAGGCATTATTGAAGTGAAAAGCTTTGTTAAACACTCTCAAATTAAATCGGCTCAAGATCAAGCCGCTGACTATGCAAAGCATTTAAGCCTTGATCGTGTAACGGTTGCGCTATTTATTCCAGTGCTTGATGAAACGGTGCTTGAAAAACTGTCTTCTCAAGTGGTGCTTAATGGGGTTGAGGTGAATGTGGTGGCTATTGGGTGGGTTTAAGGTGAATACCCGTTTTTGAAAAATATCTGTAACGACTCAGGGCAACCATAAAGGATTGCCCCTACAACAATATTCTTATAGGGCAACCATAAAGGATTGCCCCTACAACAATATTCTGATGTAGGGACAATCCCTTATGGTTGCCCTGAGTCGTTACAAATATCTTAAATCATCTCGTTAAAAAATATATTCCTTATAAAAAAGGTGTTATTTGATTGTTATTCAATCTGAGACGTTCTATTACATGACAATCAAGTTTTTTTAACAATAACTATAACGACAAGGATTTGGTAATCGCCGTGATAAAGCATTTGGATGGTGATGCGATTGATTTTTGATTTATCACAGCGATTATCCAATCCTTGTCGTTATTATTCTTTATATTTTAAAAACTTGATAGTCGAGTATTAAAGGATTAATCATGCTCATTCAACTACTTTTAATTGGTGGTGGTTTAGCCACTTATTTACACCAACGCAATAAGCACAACAAAACCGTTTCACCCAATTTCAGTGGAAAAAAACTCCTACAAGATTTTAAAACGGCGGTATTAGGCGATGAACGTCAGTAATCTGGTGTGTGGGTGCAACCGGTTTAGCTTTGTTGGCCTCAGTGTTCCCGATGTTAGCTCTTCTGGGAGCCGGAGCCGTGTTATACCTCGCACGCGATGTCTTCTATTTTATTTGGCGAGATTTCAAAAAAGGCCATTTTCTGACGGTCTATTTGCTGGGTGCGATTATGGTCATCGGCATGATTGCCACCGGACACTTAGTTTTAGCCGCCTTTTCAGGGGTGCTGGGTGGTTTTTTGATGAAAATTGTCAAAAAATCCGAAGAAAGTTCAGAAAAACAACTCATCAATGTTTTCTCCGGACATCCGAACCGTGTCTGGATAGAAAAAGAGGGTGTTGAAATCCAAGTCGATTTTAATACGCTCCAAAAAGATGACCATTTATTGTTAATGCGGGAGAGATTATCCCGGTTGATGGTGTCATTCAGAGCGGATTGGCTAATATCGACCAGCATCTCCTGACTGGTGAAACCCAACCGGTAGAACGGGAGGTAGGCGATAAAGTCTTTGCCTCTACCCTGCTTCTATCCGGCCGAATTGCCATTTTAGTTGAAACGACTGGGGAAGAAACCGTTGCTGCTGGATCGGGTTCTTAACAATACCCAGAACGACAAGGATAATCTGATGGCGCGGGGACGAAAAATGGCTGACGGTTTCCTGCCGGTAGAAATTGGCATGAGTGCCACCACTTTAGCGGTATTGGGTCCAACTTCCGCCCTCGCCGTGATGTGGTCTGGTTTGGGAGCAAACATGGCTATACTCGGTCCCCTAAGCGTACTTAACTATTTACAAATTCTCTCTCGCCACGGCATTTTAGTCAAAGATGGTCGCGTGTTAGAATCGCTGCGCCAAGTTGATACGGTTGTCTTTGACAAAACCGGCACCCTGACTTTAGAACAACCAACGGTAGGCAAAATTCATTGCTTGGGTGACTCTGATGAAAACACCCTGTTAGGCTATGCCGCCGCCGCTGAATACCGTCAACCCCACCCGATAGCTAAAGCGATTGTGGATAAAGCGGCCTGCAAAAACCTAGAACGGCCCAACTTAGATGAAGCCAGCTATGAAGTGGGTTATGGCATAAAAGTCACGATTGATGGGCAACGGATTCTGGTGGGTAGTGGCCGCTTTATGAGCCGCGAAGGCATTGAATTACCTGAAGTCGCCGTAGATATCCAAGCCCAAGCAGAGGAGGAAGGTTTTTCACTGATTTATGTTGGTATCAATCAACAATTAGGCGGGATTTTGGAAATGCACCCCTGCATCCGTCCAGAAGCGGCTGAAATCATTCAGCATCTAAAGCGGCATGAAACTCTACATTATTTCTGGCGACCATGAACATCCAACCCGACGGATGGCAGAAACCTTGGGCATCGACCACTACTTTGCCGAAATTTTACCTGAAAACAAAGCCAAATTGGTGAAACAATTATGTCAAGAAGGTCAATTTGTCTGTTTTATTGGCGATGGTATCAATGATGCCATTGCGCTTAAATCGGCCCAAGTGTCCATTTCCCTTAAAGGGGCTTCCACCGCTGCCACTGATACCGCCCAAGTTATCTTTATGGACGGCACTTTGAACCATCTTGAGCAATTATTTCAATTGGCTGATGAATTTGAAAAGACTATGCACACCAGTTTTCTCAGCACCATTGTACCCGGTGTGATCTGCATCGGTGGGGTATATTTCTTACACTTTGGCATTGCAATGGGAATGGGTTTATACTATGTAGGCAGTGCGGTGGGATTGTCTAATACTTTTTTGTGGCCACTGGTGAAGCATCAAGAGGAAAAACCTAAATGACCACAGAGTGCGAATTGTAACGAATCAGGGCAACCATAAAGGATTGC
>JAGLHR010000718.1 GCA_023143415.1 Thiomargarita sp.
AAAGATTTCTTAAACATCTTGGAAAGATAGTGCGTAACATCAGTTGTTAAAGTTTTGCTCAGAAAAACTTTAATCTCGAATCCACCCGACTTGACTAATCTCATGAAACCAGAACCCATCAAAAAAACATCATGGTTTACTCGCTAAATTGCTTGAACTCCTGCTATCTCCCGTCAATATTGATGTACTCCCAGATGTAAGTGTGATGACGGATCCACCAGAAGTGGATATTTTACTCTTGAAACGACAAACCGCAAAATGGACTGCCGCTCAACGCGCTTTGTTGCCTGATGGCATTAGAAATAGCAAAGCCTCCCATATTTTGATAGAATTCAAATATACGGAATCATTTAACGAAAAGGCACTTCAACAAGCCCTGGGTTATGACATTTTTTTTAAACGAACTAAAGAGTTATCAGATGAAAAAGTGCAAACCGTCTTATTAAGTGCCAAAACGCCCTGGGCTGAGACTTTGGAATACCTCGGTTATTTTCAAACAGAATTTCCCGGCGTTTATCGTTCAGAAACACCCATTTTGGAAAAAGTCTTATTACTTTCGCTCAATGATTTATCCAATGAACCCCATAATGCTTGGATTAAATGTTTTGCCAGCAAGAAAAAGATTAAAGAGAAAACCCTGAAACAGCTTAAAACGTCAAAATTGATTTCCCAAAATAAGGATTTAAAATACCTGATTGGCGCTTTAAGCGAAATTGAATCTGTTTTATTTGAAGAAGGAGAAACAGAAATGAATATGAACTTAACCCCAGAGCAAGTCATTGATTTTGGTAAGAAATTAGGAGATTCATGGTTATCTGGACTCACACCACAAGAACGGATAGCGGGATTAAAGCCGTCTGAAGTGTTATCCAATTTTAAGCCATCTGAAGTGTTATCCAATTTTAAGCCGTCTGAAGTGTTATCCAATTTTAAGCCGTCTGAGCGGTTAGCGGGCTTGAACCAGGCAGAAATTGAAGATTATCTCAAACAGCTTAAAAAGCAAGCACATTAATTTAAACCTCAGCCAAGTAGGGTGGGCAACGTTGTTGCCCACATTTTTTGTTCCCACTTTCTAGTTTTCTGCCATTAACTTAAAGGGCTTAAAAGGCGAACACACCAGCCCGACAGGCACGGTATTTTTTTCATAAGGCTCTGATAAAGGAGAACAAGGATGATTGAAACACTTGAAACACGGTTTGAAGGTACCTGTGGTTCACAGGTGAAAACAAACATTAGGGACGACGCAGGAAATAATATACGTGGGATGTTCAAGACCTGTCAGGTTTTAAAAACCTGACAGGTCTGCTACTACGTCAGTTATTTGTTGCGCTGTCCCTTACCCCCCCAATACCTCTATACTCTCGTTCCCAAACTTTGTTTTATCATTCCCACGCCGGCGCGCTCATCGTTATACATAAGT
>JAGLHR010000719.1 GCA_023143415.1 Thiomargarita sp.
CTGAAGCGTTGGACTCCAAAATTTCAATTCTCCAAAATTTCAACTATTAATTCATATTAACAATTAAACCCATGAATGAATTTGAACAATTAGGTTCCCTATTATTAGGGCAAGAAAAAACACGGATAGATCGTTTAGAAAAGCGTCTTAATAATACCCAACAACGCTGTCATGATATCGCCACCATTTTACCTGCCGCCTTGCGTGCCATATCTGAAGCCGATTTGATTGCGGTTTTGGAAATACCTGTAGAAAGCTGTTTAAAAAAATCGGTACAAAATGATCCGCACAGTTTTGTCAAAGCGATTTTGCCTATTGAAAAACCTCTGATGCGTCAAATCGTAGCAGATGCAATCAAGCCGATCATTGTTAATGCACAAGCAGAAACGAGAAAACTAAAAGAAATAAAGGAATCCCTTGATCAGTTTGAACAAAACAAAATTAATCAAGAAAAGCAACTCAGTAATCTCGTTGAACAATTCTACACCTTAAATAAAGAAAATATTAATCAAATCAACAAGTTTAAAAAGTCACTTGAGACGCAACTCAATGATTTAGAAACATACTTTGATAAACTCGAAAAAGCACAAATTAATCAATATTTGCAATTAGGAAATTTAAATGAGCATTTTGATAGTCGCGTTGAAAAAGTACAGGCGGAGCAGAAAACACAATATCTTTCTACTCATCATATTGTCAAAAACGCTATTCATAAACTTAAAGTACAAATCAACGATGTGGATAAACAGGTTAATCGCCTTGAGCAGAGTAAAGTTGATCCATTGCAGAGTCAAGCGGATCGCTTTGAAAAAATCATGGATCGCTATGAGCAATTGGAAAATCGCATTAATAAACCTTCACAACGTGCAAGGGAAATTAGCGAAATCTTACCTGAAGCGATTCGTTATGCCAGTCATGAAACTAAATTAATAGAGCAAGGGTTGGTTCATTCCTTACAAAAACCTGTAGAAATTTGTCTCAAAGAGTCTATTCGTCAGGATACGAATGCCCTCGCCCAATCCCTATTTCCAGTGATTGGGCCAATGATTCGTAAAGCCATCAATGAATCCTTTAAAGTGCTTTTGCAACAAATCAATACGAGCTTAGAAAACGTTTTATCGTTTCAACGGCTGACGTGGCGCATACAAGCCTTATACAGTGGGCGTTCTTATTCAGAAATCGTTATAACAAATACTTTTGTCTATCGGGTTGAACAAGTTTTTTTGATTCATCGGGAAAGTGGTTTACTCATTCATCATACACATATTGAGGGGATAGAAATCGGTGATAGCGATGCGGTGTCTGCTATGTTCACGGCTATCCAGGATTTTATTCGTGATTCCTTTTCAGCCGATAAGAAGGAGGAACTTGATTCTGTTGAAGTCGGTAATTATACCGTGTGGATAGAGCGGGCTCCTTATGTTGTATTGGCTTGTGTGATTCATGGTATTGCGCCCCTCAGCTTGAGAAAGAATATGAGCCAATTACTTGAAGAGATGCATGGAAATTATGGTGAATTATTAGAGAAATTTGAGGGTGATAATACCGAATTACAGCATTGTTTGCCTTTATTAGAAAATACCCTACAATCGGAGGTTAAACCCAGCGCGGCACCACGCTTACGTTCCCCCAAACTTCTCACCATATTCGCTCTCACTTTACTTCTCGCGTCGATATGGGGAGTCCACTTCTTTAGTCATCAGCAACGTTTGAGCAACTATATTGATGCCTTGCACGATACCCCTGGTATTGTCGTGTATTTTACAGAAAAACAGAATGGAAAGTTAGTCATTCATGGCTTGCGTGATCCATTAGCCGAAGTACCGCAAGAAATCGCGCTGCGTTTTGAATTAGACGATGTCGTTTTTAAAGAAAAATCTTATCATGATTTAAACATCATATTTGTTGATAAAAGGCTAAAAATGTGGCTAAAACCACCAAAAACTGTGGAAATGTCCTTAAAAGGGCATATTTTACATTTAAGGGGTTATGCCGAGCAGACGTGGATAGATAAAACGATTAATAATATCACTCTGGTTGCTGGGGTTAATCAATTAGAGATAAATGAGTTAATCAGTACGGATCAATTTTTATTGGCAAAAGCCAAACGTGAATTAATGCCGCCTAATCATATTATTTTAACTGTGCATGAGAGAATATTAAAAATAAAAGGCGAGGTTGATTCAAGCACTTTCCAAGCATTACAACAGTCTCTTCAGCAATTTCAAGCATCAGAAAAAGAATTGTCTGGTATCGAAACAAGTGAACTGATCAATGTTGAACTTGAAATCCGCAAATTGACAGAGCAGATTGAACAAACTTTTATCTACTTTGCTGAAGGGAATACGGAATTTATGCCAAGACAAAAGGAAATGCAGCAAAAATTGAACAAAGCGGTGCAAAAATTGTTTGCCTTCAGCCAATATTTACATCAACCTATACGTTTAGAGATTATAGGAGATACTGATGGTATTGGCTCGGAAGCCTATAATCGACAACTTGGGCTAAAAAGAGCGGAAATTATTCGCAACGGGTTGAAGGCTTACGGGATTAAAAAGCGCGATATGATAATAACTCTCCCGCCAAAGATACGTTTTGGTGAAACTGAAGCGACACCACGTTATCGCAATGTCAGTTTTCGGGTTATTGTAGATTGATTTACCAAGATAATGAGTACAACATAATAAGTACAACGGATTTTAGAATCAAACGGATTAAATTTAATCAATTCATAGTGTTAATGTTACACAACGTTTTTAAAAATCCGTTTTAAAAATCCGTTTTTTTCTAAAATCCGTTGTACTCAGTGCGGATGAATGATGAATAATCATTAATTCACCATTCATAATTCACCATTCACCATTAAACATTAAAATGTCATCACAAAATCAAGCGCTTGCTGAAGCCTTTAAATCAATACGCGAATTTTTAACCGTTCAACAAATACGCCTTAATATCCTAGAAAAACGTACTAATCAAAAAATCAATCGTATTGAAAATATTTCAGAAAATTTAAAGCAACAGTTAATAAAATTTGATGTTGTTCATCAAAAGCAAATTGAAGACTTAAAACAAGGGCATTTTGATGTTCTTGAAGGACTTAAAAATTTAGAAGTGCAAGGAGAAAGCCGCTTTAATCTCTTTGAAACGCAAATTAAAAATTTAGAGCAAGGGCAAAAACGTTTTGATGATCTTGAACAAAAAATTAAAGAGTTAGAACAAGGGCAAATCGCTATAATTAATGAACGTTTGAATCATTTTGAACCCATTTTGCTACGCTTCGGCGATTTAGAAACAAAACTGAAAAACACGGAACTGATCACGCAGAAAATGGCTAAATTTTTACCTAATGCCATCCGTGAAGCCACTATTCAACAGTCTAATCAGAAAACGACTTCTTTTAAATATGAAAAAACGGGTTTGGCTGATTCCCTACAAGAACCCGTTGAACATTGTTTGAGACAATCTGTCAGAGAAGACACTTCCTTTTTTGCTGATATTTTGTTTCCTGTCATGGGTCCAGCCATTCGTAAATCCATCAATGAATCATTAAAAAACATCGTACAATCTATCAACAAAACGGCAGAATTAAGTATCTCTCCACGAGGATTAGCATGGCGCGTGCAAGCATGGCGCAGTGGACAGTCTTTTTCAGAAATTGTTCTACAAAAAACGCTTCTCTATCGCGTTGAACAAGTCTTTTTAATTCATCGTGAAACTGGTTTATTGATTCAACATTTACATCAAGAAGGAGTGGAAATCGGTGATAGTGATGCTGTTTCTGCCATGTTTACGGCGATACAAGATTTTATTCTTGATTCTTTTTCTAGCAGTAAAACAGAAGAACTTAATAGCGTTGAAATTGGCGATTACACAGTCTGGTTAGAACGAGGCCCTTATGCCACCTTAGCCTGTGTCATTCGTGGCGCTGCTCCTCCCAATTTTAGAGATTTGATGCATGTCATGTTAGAAACCTTGCACGCGCATTATGGCCTTTTATTAAAAAAATTTGATGGAGATAGTCAGCCGCTAGAGCCCTGCTTGCCCCTTTTGGAACAAACTTTACAGTCGGAAGCTAAACCTGATGCCAAATCGTCACGTTTTTTTTCCATACCGTTAATAGGGATATTGAGTGTTCTTTTACTTACCCTCTTGGGGTGGGGATATTTTAATTTTGAATATCAGCAACGCTTGACAAACTATATTAATGCTTTGCAAAAAACACCTGGTATTGTCGTTGTTTCCACCAAGTATCAAGATGGAAAGTTTATTATTTTTGGAATGCGTGATCCCTTATCCGCCGAACCACAAAAAATGATTCAACATTACGAGTTAAGCGATGATGTGGAAACTTTTTGGACTCCCTATCAGGATTTAACCCCACAATTTGTAGTACAACGAGTACATCAACAATTAGTGCTGCCCTCAACGGTTTCTATACATTTACAAGATCATATTTTATACTTAAAAGGTTATGCCTCACAGGATTGGATAAATAAGGCGCAGGCTCTCCAAATCGCTGGTGTTCATAAAGTGGTGATTGATGAGCTATTCGAGACGGATCAATTTTTATTAACACTCGCTCAACTAGAATTAGCGCCGCCAGAATCTGTGACGATGACAGTGCAAAAAAGAATTTTACAAATCGCTGGGAATGTTGACTCAAGCACATTTAAGGCATTGCAAGAAGGCATAGAAAACTTACCCAAATCATCTGAAGAATTTGCAGGATTTGAGATGAGTGGATTGAAAGATGTCGAACGTGAAATGGGCGATGTGATAAAATATATAGAGAAAACAAGGCTTTATTTTTATCAAGGAACGACTGAATTGATGCCCGATCAAAAAAAGACAAAACAAGCATTGCAAAAATCGGCACAAAAATTGTTAGTATTAACTCAAATACTGCATAAACCAATACAAATTCTTATGATTGGAAGTACGGATGGCACAGGTTCAAAACACAGAAATCAACAATTGAGTCAACAACGTGCGGAATGGGTATTCAATTGGCTACAGAGTTTTGGGATAGAAAAACGCCTTATGATTATCACTTCCCCTGCTTTGATACGCTTTAATGAAAACGAACCTAATCCAAATGATAGAAATGTGAGCTTTGAAATTAAGGATTGAAATTGGAATTTAATTGGTGGTATCTCTTAATGTAGGGTGGGTAG
>JAGLHR010000072.1 GCA_023143415.1 Thiomargarita sp.
TTTGACTTATGTATAACGATGAGAGTTGGAGCTTGGGAACGAGGGGGCTGAGTAGTTACGTTTTTTTAAAGAAAAAACTTTAGCCTCGAAACCATTAACAATTCACCATTACTTGAGCTGATCATACAAAAGTTTCAAGATTCGCTTGCCCGTTTTTACTTCTGAAGATTTACCCTCACTATCAAGTATAACGATACGTGTCGTAGAGGATTCATCGACTAAATGAATGCGATATTTCTGATTATTTTTGGCTGACTTATTACTGCTAAAGAATTTTGTAAAAAATCCTTCTTCATCATCCGTGTCAGGATCAATATAACGAATAAAATACAACCCGCGTGAACGATCACGATCTTCCAATGTAAATCTCAGACGATCCAGAGCTAATCCTGTGCGTCGCCATGTTCGTGCAAAATTTTCCTTAACGATTAAATTCACTTGTTTATCTTTGGCATAGACTAATTTTGCGCGTAAAACCGACTTCTTTTTTTCTGCTTTCGTCTTTTTTTCTGCTTTCGTCAGTAAAACGTCCGCCTGTTTTTTTTCTATCCCTAAAAAAACCATGAGACGATTAAGCATTTCGGCTTCAATTTCTGGATCAGAAGGACGATTTTGCCAAGTATAATGATTGCCTCTCGCAATTTCTTCTACACCTCGATGAGTTAAATAAACTTCTGTCACGCCAGCGTTCCGTTCTAAACGAACTCTAAACTTATCGCGAGTTGGCAAAGAATATAGCATACCCAACGCCTTTGACAATAATTTACGAATACCTTCTTGAGGAATATCTGCATGATTTTCTACCCACTTGGTTTCCATAATTCCAATAGCAGAGTTTTCAGATTTTAGAATAAAACCATTTTCTTGCCAAAAACGCTTAATTTTTGTCCAATATGTTGCGGGTTCACCTTGTAATTCCAGCCAACGAAGATTTCCATCGCGTTTGATTTGTACCTTTTTTGAAAAGGGCAGAACTTTGACTTTCTGTGATGATTGCCCCGTGGTTCGTTCACTACGGTTACGGTAGTTAGAAAAAGTGGTTGTTTCTGGTATAACGTTTTCTTCAGCAATATGAGTTGAACCAATTAAATCAGGCGGCACCTCTAAAGGTGGTACTGTTGTGCTTTTTTTGTAATCTGCTATACCCCCTGATGTTGTACATCCACCAATGATAGTGATAAGCAAACAAAAAAAAGCCGTTTTGAGTGATCTATTTCTGTCCATTTTAACGATTCTGCGATTTTTCACTTAATTCTGGCGAAATTTCTAAAGGGGGTAACGGTTGGCTCTTTTCATAAACAGTCTGATCATCCAACCAAGTGGAATCAAGGTGTTTGATAGCCGCACCACACCCAGACAATAAAATGAGTAATAGTAATAATGTTAGTGTTTTCATCAATTATCAGTTATTAATGCGAATTAAGCGTTAAAATTGGAGTCCAACGCTTCAGCTTTGGGCGTTTTTTGATTTACAAAGCTAAAGCGTTGTACTCCAAGGGCAACAAAGCTAAAGCGTTGTACTCCAGGCAACAAAGCTAAAGCGTTGTACTCCAAAAAGGTTATCAAAGCACTTCTGCTTGCCGCATTGCTTGTTTAACGACATCGTGATAATTTTCGGATAATGGAGTCAGTGGTAAACGAATGCCATCGGGAATTAAACCCAAAGTATGCACTGCCCATTTAACAGGAATTGGATTAGCTTCAACAAATAAGTTTTTATGAAGCCCCATTAAACGTTGATTAATCGCCTCAGCCCCTTTACGATCACCTGCAAGTGCGCGTTGACACATTTCAGACATCGCCTTGGGCGCAACATTAGCCGTCACGGAAATTGTCCCTTGACCACCAAGTAGAATTAATTCCATCGCTGTTGGATCATCACCACTGTAAATGGCGAACTGATCGCTGGCTAATGCAACCAATTCACGTATCCGCGTGACATCACCTACCGCCTCTTTGATACCAATGATATTATCAATCCCTGTTAAACGTTTTACCGTCGCAGGCTGCATATCGCAAGCGGTGCGCCCTGGCACATTATAAAGTAATTGAGGAATAGGTACTGCTTCAGCCACCTTTTTATAATGTTGATATAAACCCTCTTGCGTCGGTTTATTGTAATAGGGGGTAACTAATAAACAGGCATCTGCTCCGACATCGGCGGCACAACGAGTATATTCAATGGCTTCCGCAGTAGAATTAGAGCCTGTTCCTGCAATCACAGGTACACGACTAGCTGCCTGCTCAACAACAATGCGAATCACTTCACAATGCTCATCATGATTTAACGTTGCTGATTCACCAGTTGTTCCTACTGCGACAATGGCTTTTGTTTGATTATCAATATGATAATCCACTAAGTGGCGTAAACTGGTTTCATCGACGCTATCATCTTTATTCATAGGTGTAACCAGTGCTACCATACTACCTTGAAACATCTTAATGGCTCCTGTTATTTAGTAAGTTACTTATTAGTAGGGATTTTTTAAGCGTTTAAGCGTTCCTGTCGAACACTTCGTATAAAATCACGACGCTCATCAAGTGCTTGTGCGGTTAATTCGTGCCCTTGTTTACGGGCATTGTCTATGATTGAACTAAATAGGATATCTGCGTTATCTTCAAGTAAATTAGGGTATTTATCAAGTACCTGAAGGGCTTCTTCCATAGTCGTCGTTTGAATAAAAGCGTCTAAAGCCGCTTCCATATCTTGAGGTTTTGCTGATTCTATTTCCATAAATCTTTCAAATGTATCATAGAAAAATATAAAAAAATTAATTGTTAATATTAATTTAAATTAATTAATTTAAATTAATATTGATAAAAAATGATAAACATTTTCTGAAACTAAATTCTTTAAAAAAAAAAGGTTTATAATAAGAAGTCAACCTCTGAGATTTTGAAAACCTCTGAGGTTTTTGAAGTTATTTATCTGAATTTCTATAAATACAACATCGTGACTGGTTTAGTAAAATGATAACATTCCTTCCAAGGAGTACCTATTATGACAATAAGCTCTGCAAATCAAATAGACGAAGCTGAAATACCTTCTCCAGCACATCCAACGCCGCAAATGATGGAATGTGGAGCAGCCATTTCTCGTGGGCAGATGGAAAAATTTGTCAGTAGTTTTCAGCAAAGCACACGGCGTTGGGAAATATTTGTCTATCCTGCTTTATTTGCCTTTGTGATATTAGCAGGCTACGGTTTTTTTCTCATTTATAACTTAACAAGTGATATGTCTTCTATGGCAGATAGCATGGATTCTAAAATGGGGGAACACATGGAATCTATGACTAAAAGTATTGTTACCTTATCAGAACAAATTTTGATCATGTCAGGGCAAGTTCAAATTATGGCTCGCACAATGAATGACATATCAACCAAACTGGATACGTTGGAACCCATGCTGCAATATGTTGGTTCTATGGATCAGTCTATGGCTAAAATGACGTATTCAATGGAACATATGGATCAGATGATGACGCAGATGGATCAGTCGATGACACGGATGGATCATTCTATCGGAAATATGAATAATTCTATCGGAAATATGGATAACTCTATTGCAGTGATGGATAATTCAATGCGAAATATGGATCAGTCGATGCGTGTCATAACGGCGACAACTGATCAAATGCGGTTAGATTTAAGTTTGATGAGTCGAAGTATATCGAATGTAACGCGCCCAATGTCCTTTGTTAATTCTTTTGTACCTTGGTAAACGCAAGACTTGCCAGGTTTTTAAAACCTGGCAAATTGAATTCATTAGGGCGATACCATTATTTCTTCATGCACTCATTATAGAGTTCATTAAATTCAGCTGATGTTTCTTTAGCTTCAGCCTTCAATTCTTCTAATAAGCGTTTTTCTAGTTCATCAATTTGAGCGTTTTCATCAGCAAAAATGGCTTTACGCAGCCAATTTGCTTCGGATTTTCCAATCACGCCATCTGCGAGGATATGGCTTTTTGCGGCTTCAATAAAAAGTTCAGTAAACGCCTTGACAGCCGTTTTGCTGTCATTACGCAATTCTTGTAGAAAATCAAGTTCAGACAGGTTAATTTTTTTGTCTGCAAAAAAATTATCACGTAGCAATTCGACTTCTTGGGTATCAATGCGATTGTCTGTCAAAATTGCTGCTTTTGCTAGTTTACGCCATTCTGCCATAATAAAATCCTTTCTGATAGATGTTAGAAATGAATTGTAAAGGCTTATTATAACAAATTTTATGCCCTTGAAAAACCGAGCCTCTTGCAAAACTCGCTTTTTCGAGTTTAAATTTAGAAATCGAGGCTAAAGTTTTTTCTTCAAAAAAACTTTAGCCTCGATCCGATTTTTTTGTTCTGAATCAGAAT
>JAGLHR010000720.1 GCA_023143415.1 Thiomargarita sp.
GAATAGGCACTAAAACCACTCATAATCATTTTCGGTTTATGTTTAAGTGCTAAGGTTTCAACTTGATCATAGTCAAGTTCACCGCGAGCATTTAAACCATATTGCAGGGCATTATATAGTTTGCCTGAAAAATTGACTTTCGAGCCATGTGTCAAGTGTCCACCATGCGCCAAGCTCATGCCTAAAATGGTATCTCCAGGCTCTAATAAAGCCATATAGACTGCTGTGTTAGCTTGTGAACCAGAATGCGGTTGTACATTTGCATAGTCGGCATTAAATAATTGCTTTGCGCGATCTATCGCCAATTGTTCCGTTATATCCATAAACTCACAACCGCCATAATAGCGTTTACGGGGATAGCCTTCAGCATATTTATTAGTCAGGACAGAGCCTTGCGCTTGAAGTACGCGGGGGCTGGCATAGTTTTCTGAAGCAATCATTTCAAGATGTTCTTCCTGTCGTTTGACTTCATCTTGCATGGCTTGCCATAATTCTGGATCAAAATCGGCGATATTCATTTTTTTTGAGTACATAATGTTTACCAATACATTTTTTGATTAATAAAGTTATTGAAAAGCAATAAATGCGAATTAAGAGTTAAATTTTCAAAAAAAAATTCAACTCTTAATTCGTATTGATGGTACTGATTCCTGAATGATGTGCCACGATTGAATTGGCTTGGTTATCGCATCTTTTCAGTCGTTTGACGGAACAATCAGCTTTCATATAGTTTCTTTTCTTTCATTAAGAAATGATAATTAATTTTATACTATATGTCAATCTTATGTTAGGAGTTGATTTTAAATCATAACAGTTTTGCTATGAAATTAAGTAGGAAGGCACATTTTTAGATTCAGAAACCGCCAAAGCTGAAGCGTTTTCGAGTTTTTTGTTTTTTGAATTCGAGGTTTTAGTTTTTTTTCAAAAAAAACAAAAACCTCGAAAAACAAAAAACTCGAATTCCATTTTGCCAATTTTTCGTTTGTTGAATCAGACTAGTCGTTGAATCAGGGTCTAGTCGTTGAATCAGACCTGACAGGTTTCCAAAACCTGTCAGGTCTAGTCGTTGAATCAGGTCTAGTCGTCGATATGATTTCATGCACGTTCCTTAGCAGACTTTAACTTTTCGCCTTGAAATTGATTTCAAGGCTAATCGCTGAGTAGTTACAATTCGCATAAAAAATCTTTGTGACACAACTTGATTTTATACCTAATAGCAATTAAAATATCACATTGGAATTTGGAAAACAGAAAATTAAGATTATGCTTATTACTATAATTGACATCTATTCAGTAAAAAATGCGCGTATATCAAAAGACACGAATGGTGCTTTTGGTACCATCAACGATTATGGTGATGGCTTTATTGCAAAACTATTAACTCGGGTTAAGGCAAAAAGTGTTGATTGGCCTCCTTTATATAGTGTTTATAGCACTGCTGTATTGAGAAAGCAAGGTCATAATGTCAAATTTATCAGAAGTACAATTGATCAATTTGAACTCTCATCGCTCCGAGATGTTGAACTTTGCTTAGTAACAAGCTCTATTGTTTGTTATGAGACAGAAGTTCAACTGATTAAACTCATCAAAGAAAAATCCAATGTTCCTGTTGGTGTCATGGGTTCTGTTGCCACCTCTATTCCTGCTCCTTACCTTGAAGCAGGTGCATTCGTTATTAGTGGAGAACCTGAGTTCTTTTTTAAACAACATCTTGATCTGGACGCGCTTAAATCGGCAGATGGCATTTTGAAAGCAGAGATAGACTCTAATCTTGATCAACTCGAATTTCCGGCGTGGGATTTGGTTTTCCAAGACACGAAACCGCGCTACAAGTTATTAGGATTAGGTGAAGTCTTCTTGCCCATTTTGGCTACCCGTGGCTGCCCTTATTCATGCTATCACTATTGCACTTATCCGCTGCAACAGGGTCGTAAATTAAGAACCCGTTCTGCACAAAACATTGTGGCTGAAATGAGCCATTGGCAAGATACTTTGGGCGTTTCTTTATTCATGTTCAGAGATCCCGTTTTTTCAATTAATCGGACGCACACGATAAATTTATGTGAAGAAATTATTGCGAGTGGGAGACGTTTTAGATTTATCATAGAAACCCACCTTAAAAATCTTGATCCAGAACGTATTGAACTGCTCAAAAAAGCAGGGCTTGTGATGGTGAAAGTTGGCATTGAATCCGTTGATACAGAAATATTAGGGGGAGTTAAGCGTTATTCGATTAAAAGTGATGAACAAATTCAGAAAATTCAATTGCTAGAAAGCCATGGCATTGCGGTGACTTGTTTTTATATGTTTGGCTTGCCCAAGGATACAGAGGAAAGTTGCAAAAAAACGATTGAATACGCCAAAAAAATTAATAGCTATGGCGCTCAATTTAGTGTTTTCACACCGTATCCTGGTACGCCAATCTTTGCTGAATACAAGGACAAATTGCTCACTCGTTCCCATGAAGATTTCACGCAATGGCACCTTGTTTTCAAGCATGACAATATTTCCCCAAAAAAAATGCGTCAATTACTCAATATGGCGTACTCACGTTACTATGCAAGATTCTCGTGGTTTTTTGGTAAGTTTGTTAAAAAGCTTTTAAAAAGACGTTAATTTACTTTTTCAATGGTTCAGACCATTTTTGAAAGCATTTTAAGTAGTTGAATAATAAGTTACAAAAATTGTCCGAACTATTGATGATAAATGAACCTATCCCACTATTCGTTTTTGAGCTTAGAAATCCAATTTTTGGAAAGGATTTCTTAAACCCCGTGCTCAAAAACCCAACTATTTTTATTCATTATTCTGCATTTTTGAATAGTGGGATAGGTTCATCTAATGGTACATAAATGAATTTTAAAGTCATCATCGAACCCGGCGAAGATTGATATTTTGTGGCTCATTGCCCTTCATTAAAAAGTTGTTGATCACAGGGCAATACTAAAGAAGAAGCCATCCTAAATATCCGTGATGCCATTAAGTTATATTTCGAACCAGAACCCATTGAACTCTATGAACATTGGTATTACAGGATTTAGTGGCTTTCTAGGAAATGCCGTCGCTGTTGCAAGTCAACAGAAAGGGTACAAGGTTATTCGTATTACTTTGCCACGTACCCAAGAAATCAAAGAGGTGAATTATCTTCATCAACTCTTAGAGCCACTGAAACTAGATGCAATCGTACACACCGCCGTTTGTAGGCACCCAAAAACTGACTTAAACGAATACTTTAATGCCGAATTTCCTGCCATTTTTGAACAGCGTTTTCGTCACCTCAATAACGACGGTATTTTTATACATATCAGTTCCATTAATGTATTAATGAAAAGCCTTCAAGATCGATACACAAAAACTAAGCGTGTCGCGGAACAACGTTTAGCGGGTTCAAACGCGATTATCATACGCCCCAGTTTAATTTGGTCTTGGCAAGGAGAGGGCGATGCAAAACGCTTAGAAAAACTGATGAGCCGTCAATTCTTCGCGCCTATGCTTTACCCTGGCAATCTGCATTTACCTGTTTTAGTAGAAGATATTGCAGAAAAAATCGTTGATTTAATTGAAGGGAAAAACAAGATTTATCATATTCTTGGTGACACACCTTGCTCTGTTTGGGAATTGGCTAAGTGCGTTTCACGGAAATATAAAAAGAGGTTGATTCCTATTCCCACATTACCAGATGTTTTTTTTCTGCCAAAAATATTGCGTACCATTAATTACACTCAATTTGAGTATAATGGTTTTCAGAAACCAGACGAAGTGATAACTTTGCCCTTCAAATTTGATTGCCCATTATAAATACCAATGCGAACTATAGACTTTCAGGTAAATCACTTCAAAAAACCTGTCAGGTTATCGTGTGAAATGATTTTTCTGAATATCTATAAGAGTCAAAATTGGAGTTCGAGGTTTTCGTTTTTTGAAAAGAAAACCTCGAAAACGCTT
>JAGLHR010000721.1 GCA_023143415.1 Thiomargarita sp.
AAAAAACTTTAGCCTCGAAACGATTTTATTTGATGCACATTCCCTACTGAAGAATAACCCCATTGAGTTTTAACTGTTGAGAAAATTTCGATGCCATCGTTGCACCTAAACGTTCAGCAAAGCGATCTAAATAATTGGGTTTGGGGGTAAAATCCTTGATTTTTTCAACTTTGATCACTTCACGCGCAACATAGCTGCTGCTACCCAAAGCATCCACTAAACCGAGTTCCAACGCTTGCTCGCCAGTCCACACCAACCCAGAAAACAGTTCAGGATTTTCCAAAAGTTCAAGTTTTCCTTTCGCCTTCAAACTCTTTTCGCGCCCTTGTTTAACCTGTTTAATAAATTGCTCATGGACATCATTAAGCACTTTCTCAATATGCAGACTATCCTCCTCTTTCATGGGCGAAAATGGATCTAAAAATCCCTTATTTTTACCAGCAGTCAGCAATCGGCGTTCTATACCCAGTTTTTCCATGGCATCAACAAAGCCAAAGCCGTCCATTAATACACCAATTGAACCTATGAGACTGGCTTTATCAGCATAAATTTCATCGGCGGCGGCGGCAATATAATAAGCCCCAGATGCACATAAATCTGTTGCGACAGCATATACAGGAATATCTGGGTATTTTTCGCGTAAGCGTCCAATCTCATCATTGATATAACCCGCTTGCACTGGACTACCTCCAGGGCTGTTAATGCGAATAATGACACCTGCTGTCTCTTTGTCTTCAAAGGCGTTACGAAGGCCCTCAATGATTTGATCAGCACTGGCATCACTGTCAGCTGAGATTAATCCTTGCACTTCAACAAGCGCAGTATGTTTATCACTACTGACATCTGCTTGCTCAAACAATTCCCAATTGGATTTGAGCAATGGCCAAGATATCAGGAACAAATAGACAAATGACAAGAGCATAAAAAAAATGCGCCATCGCCGTGAGCGTCGTTGTTCATTAGTGGCGGCAAAAACGAGACGGTTTAATGTATCGCGTTCCCACTTGTCATCATGCAACTTATCATTGTGCAATGTGTTTGGTTCTTTTGAAGTTTCAGAAGGCATATTTTATTTACATTCCTATTCGAGTTTTATGCAAATATCAGTTTATAATTAGTAACTACTCAGCGCCTTGAAATTGATTTCAAGGTATCCTATCAAAATTTGGTATCTTAATGTAGGGTGGGTAGAGCGA
>JAGLHR010000722.1 GCA_023143415.1 Thiomargarita sp.
AAGCCTGATGAGACAGTCACGTTGAATAGCTATGGCACCGCTTTAGCGAACCATAATCAAGCGGAAAAAGCCTTTGAGCAATTTGAGAAGTCTTTAGCCCTGAATCCCAATGATTCTGTGACTTTATTTTCGCTCGCCATTGCGTTAGAAATTGAAGGCGACTACGAGAAAGCCCTATTTTACATGGAGAAAATAGAAAGAGACAAATTGCCGAAAAATCAGGCAGGTTTTTTCTGTCTTAATTTAGGGCGGCTCTGTTATTGGAATCAACAAGAAGAGAAAGGAGACGAATATTTTGATTTGGCGATAAAGATGAAGGCTAATATCAGTCGGTTAAATGCCGCCAAAGAACTTTTTAGGATAAACAATCAAGCGGCGCGTGAAGCAAGCGTTAAACTATTGAAAAACATCAGAAAAACCGCATTTTGCTACGCACAAGCGTCACTGATGTTATCGTTAAATTTAGACTTGGAAGGCTATTTTAAGGAATTTAATCAAATCATGGAGAAAGAACAACATGACATAGAACTGTTAAACAACGCGCTCTATCATAAAATACTCAATGAAATCAGCCTACTTAAAATGATTGCCTTTGGTATTATTGCTGATGAACCTTCTAGCGAAAAGTTTCTGAGGGGTATTATCGACAATATTGAGGCAGTTGTTGAAGAAATTCAACAAAAAAGAAAAAAGGTTCAAATCGAACAATTTCCTGCCAATCAGTATCAAACCATTATTGAAACGATTTCAAAAACGGCGCATGACATTTCTGATTTTGTGAATAATGAAATGGCAACCATTGAATCTGAAATTCGATTTGAATTTTACGACTTATCTCAAGACTCGCCGCTTTATCAACAGCTCAATCAATTATTAGAACAAGTTGAATTGACGCAAAATGCGTTAAATGATCTCAAAGCCATTAATCAGGGCATGGAAATTAAGCCGATTCATTTTCGGGTTAAAGAACTGTTTGAGAAATTTACCAATACGCCAAAACTCCACAATGCCCATATTCAAGTTCAAATCCAAAATGGCGACTCCGAGTTTTATGGCGATGAGCCAAAAATCAGAAGTTTTTTAAGCGAATTGGTAGAAAACACATTAAAACATAATGCTGAAAAGACGGATTTGGAAATCAATATTGCCTCAAAAGATGTGATAGAATTACCCCAACATCTCGTGAAATCCTCGAAAACACGAACGGGCAACATGTTAGCTCGAAAAAAATACCTGGCGATTATTTATTCTGATAATGGCAAGGGCATACCGATGGATAAAAAAGCGTGGATATTACAGCCCCTCGCAACCACCGCTGAAGAAGGCAAGGGCAGTGGGCTAGGCTTATTTATCATCAAAAAAACCCTGATAGAAATGAGGGGATATATGATTGAGACGGGCAAAAATGGTGCGAAATTTGAACTTTATATTCCGTATGAGGAGAAATAATGGAGAAATTAGACATTGCCAATACCAAGATATTATTGGTTGAGGATAATCCAAAATATTTGGCTCAACTTGAGAAGTGGTTGGAACGGTTTGGCTATCAATGCATCGACACTGCTCGACATCCTGAAGAAGCAACAGAAAAACTCGAACAGTCTCATTTTGAGATTATCGTTGCTGATATGAGGCTCGGAACAGATGATGGAGGTGGATTTGCCGTCTTTGAAGAAGTCCAAAAACGCAATCTGAGTGCGGCTGTTATTATTTTAACGGCTAATGATACGGTTGTGGATTGTCGCCGCGCCCATAGAATGGGTGCTTGGGATTACATTTCCAAAAATATGAAAGGGAATGTCTTTGAAGCACTGCATGATTCCATCCAAGCCGCCCTGGCTTATTTCAATCGCTGGGGCAATCGCAAAGATGAAAAGTGGATCGAAGAAAATGCGGATTATTTAGAAGAAAACTATGTAAATCAATATGTTGCCGTGATAAATCATGCGGTTATCGAATTTGCCGACACTCAAGAAGCGTTGGAAAAACAATTGGATGAACTGAAATTGCCGCGATTTTTGCCTGTGATTAAAAAGATTGAAGCGAAAGCCCCGCCCTCAATTGCGGAACTCATCCAGAAGGGCGAAAGCGCGACGGTGGAATTTAAACGGGTATTTCAATATGATGGAACCAAAAAAAGAAGTGAAGATTTGCGCCTTAAAACATTCAAAACGATTGTTGCTTTTCTAAATAGTGATGGTGGAACGCTATTAATTGGCGTGGAAGATGACGGGGATATTTATGGACTAGAAAATGATTTTTCCCTATTGGGGCAAAAAAGAAGCCCTATCGATCTATTTGAACAAGAACTCACCAGTTTAATTTGTGATCGCATTGACAAACCTTTCGCTCAACATATCGCCATCTGTTTTGAAGAAATTGAAAGCAAACAAATTTGTGCGATTGTGGTGAAAAAAGCGAACCAAGCAGCCTTTTATAAAAGAAAGGGCAAAAAAACATTTTACTGTCGCGTTAATTGTACGACACGAGAAATTAATGATCTTGAAGAATTTGGTGATTATCTTCAAGAAAAAGCGGAAGCGTTGGACTCCAAAAATGCCCAAAGCTGAAGCGTTGGACTCCAAAATATCCGATAATTTATGCTTCAGTACTTAACTACAAGGATTGTATATAAAAAGGGATTAAAA
>JAGLHR010000723.1 GCA_023143415.1 Thiomargarita sp.
GCTCGAATAGAATCGCTTTGCGTAATATCAGATCTTAATTCGCATTTCAAATCAAAGTATATCAATTTAAAATCTTAGTAGCAACTGTAGCGGATAATATATTATAGTTAATTATGAATCCTTCTCTTCAATTACTACAACCTTATCCATTTGAAAAATTAGCTCAACTTAATTCTGTACCTTCTTCATCACATTTAAGGGCGATAAATCTGTCTTTGGGTGAACCACAACATGCGACACCAGATTTTATAGTCAATGCGATGAATTCTGCGGTTATTTCCAAGCTAGGCAAATATCCGAGTACTAAAGGGAGTGAAAATTTGCGTTCCAGTATAGCACATTGGTTGACGCGACGTTTTAAACTGCCTACTGATAGTATTGATTCCAATCAGCATATTTTACCTGTGAATGGCACTCGTGAAGCCTTGTTTGCCTTTGCACAATGCGTTATTAATCCTCAACGCCCTGAGCCTTTGGTTTTAATGCCTAATCCCTTTTATCAAATTTATGAGGGCGCGGCTTTGTTAGCAGGGGCGCAGCCTTATTTTTTAAATTGTTTGGAATCGACTCAATTTCAATCCGATTTTACTGCTGTACCTGAAAATGTGTGGGCGCGTTGCCAATTACTCTATATTTGTTCTCCAAATAATCCGAGTGGCAATGTACTTGATTTAGAGACTTTGCAAAATTTAATTGAGTATGCTAATAGGTATGATTTTATCATAGCTTCTGATGAATGCTATTCTGAAATTTATGCGAATCAACCTCCTGTGGGGTTATTAGAGGCTTGCGTGGCTTTGGGAAATTGTGATTATCGGCGGTGCGTCGTTTTTCATAGTCTTTCTAAACGTTCTAGTGTTCCAGGTTTACGTTCTGGATTTGTGGCTGGGGATGCTGAGATTATGCGTCAGTTTTTACTTTATCGCACTTATCATGGTTGTGCGATGCCTTTGGCTGTACAGGCTGCAAGCGTTGCTGCTTGGGCAGATGAAATTCATGTGGCTGCAAATCGGGCTTTATACCAGAAAAAATTTGATGCGATTATGGATATTCTTGCTCCTGTGATGTCCGTCACACGTCCCCCCGCCGGTTTCTATTTGTGGACAAAAACGCCTATAGCTGATGATCAATTTGCGCGTGAGTTGTTTCAACAGCAAAATGTGACTGTATTACCAGGGCGTTTTTTGTCGCGCATCGCTCATGGTGTCAATCCAGGGCAAAATCGTATTCGTATCGCTTTAGTTGCGCCGTTGGAAGTTTGTGTTGAGGCGGCGTATCGTATTCGTTTTTTTATAGAAAGTCTCTAAAATACAAAACCTGACAGGTTTGATGCAACGTTAAATATTAATTATTTGATTATTTTAATCTATATTATGTATTATTTAATTATAATTCATAATTGCACTTCAACCTGACAGGTTTTTAAAACCTGTCAGGTTTGAATCTTTCGGAATTTGAGAAATGAATCATTTACAAACTATCATTGAGCAAGCCTTTGAAAATCGTACAGAATTTAATTCACATTCTGTCAGTCACGAGATTAAGGATGCGGTGACTGAAACGCTTAATTTGCTTGATAAGGGCAGTCTTCGTGTTGCTGAGAAGCAGCAAGATGAATGGGTTGTGAACGAATGGGTTAAAAAAGCGGTTTTATTATCATTCCGCCTTGAGGAAAATGCTTTTATTAAAGGGGGATTTACTAATTACTATGACAAAGTGGCTTCAAAGTTTGCCGATGTCAGTTCGCGTGATTTTGCTGAATTGGGTGTGCGCGTTGTGCCACCTGCGACTGTGCGTCAAGGGGCTTATGTTGCGCCGGGTGTTGTATTGATGCCATCTTATGTCAATATTGGGGCTTATGTTGATAGTGGCACTATGGTAGATACATGGGCAACTGTTGGCTCATGCGCTCAAATTGGTAAGAATGTCCATTTGTCAGGCGGGGTGGGAATTGGTGGTGTTTTAGAACCTGTGCAAGCGGCTCCGACAATTATTGAGGATGATTGTTTTATTGGCGCACGTTCAGAGGTTGTTGAGGGGGTTATTGTCGGCACTGGTTCCGTGATTTCTATGGGCGTGTATATTGGGCAAAGTACTAAAATCTATAATCGCAATACGGGGGAAGTGACTTATGGTTATATTCCTCCTGGCTCGGTTGTCGTTTCAGGTAATTTGCCTTCATCGGATGGACAATATTCTCTTTATTGTGCTGTGATTGTTAAACAGGTTGATGAGAAAACACGGGGAAAAGTGGGGTTGAATGAGTTGTTAAGGGATATTTAGTTAATGGTGAATGGTGAATTGGAGTACAACGCTTTAGCTTTGTTAGTCCGTCTTATAAACGTCCAAAGCTAAAGCGTTGTACTCCTATAAACGTCCAAAGCTAAAGCGTTGTACTCCTATAAAGAAAAGTGTTTAAATAAAAAAATGACTTATAAATCAATAAGTTGACAACATTCAGGACTGCAACTGAGTATAATCGCTTTTTTCTCATCCCATTCGCTTACCACTCTACGATGAGCTTTTTTGCCATTAATAATTTCTTCATAGACACCAGGGCGGTGGGTATGTCCATGAATTAATTGATAAACACCATGTTCTATGAGGGCTGAACTAACAGCTTCTGTGGTGACATCCATCATGTTTTCATTCGTGTTTTTTGTTTTGGCTTGACTGAGAAGGCGTGCTTGAGTGGCGATTTTGCGTCGTTCGGCTAAAGGTTGTTTGAGAAATTGTTGTTGCCAACTGGGATGACGTACTTGGCGACGAAATGATTGATATTCTGTATCTAATGTACAAAGCGTGTCTCCGTGCATGAGCAGGGTGGGTGTGCCATATAAGTCAATGAGATAGGGATCTTCAATGAGAAGACAGCCTGTTGCTTTAAGAAAGCCTTCGCCTATCAAAAAGTCTCGGTTGCCGCGCATGATGAATACGGCAGTACCACTGTTTGTTAAATCGTGCAAGGCTGCCAGTACAGGTTTATAAGCAGGTTCGTCGTCATCGTCGCCTAACCAGACTTCAAATAAGTCGCCTAAGATATATAGGGCTTCTGCTTGTCGAGCGCGTTTTGCAAAGAAGTCTAAGCAGAGTTTGAGGGATATAGTCCTTTTCGGATCAAGGTGTAAGTCAGCAATAAATAATGTTTCTGGCATCGTTAGTTTTTCGTATCGCAAATGGGTGATTTCTTCGTATCTTCTCAAAAAGTGTGGGTCAACCTTGCACAAACCTGACAGGTTTTGGAAACCTGTCAGGTTTTTTCCACAGAATTTAGAGAAGATACAATTCTTCTTATTCAGGGAGTGGTTCTCGTTTATCAGGCTCAGAAGGGGGATCAGGTGGTAATCTCTCTGAGAGAGAATTTGTCGTTTTAGAGGTGATTTCTTTGGGTAATGAGACTTTTTTTTGCGTTTCTGATTCGATTGCCTTAGCCTCAACAATTTCTACAGTCTGACGCACTGGCGCATTTTCTACGATCACTTTTTCAATGATAATAGGGCGTTCTGGCACCTGTTTTTTTAAATGTGCTTTAACACCCGTTTTCACATTTTTCATTTTGTTTATCACGTTCATACCTTTAATCACGCGCCCGAACACCGTATAACCCCATTCTTCTTGTTGATAATTGAGAGAGGCGTTATCTTCAATATTAAAAAAAAAATGTGAGGTTGCAGAATTAGGTTCGTACATATTGCGAGCCATTGCAATTGTGCCAGACAGGTTTTTTAAACCATTATCACTTTCATTAGGAATGGGAGCATAAGTCGGCTCTTTCTTTTCATAATCCTGCGTATATCCCCCGCCTTGAATGATAAAATTCTTAATCAAGCGGTGAAAAAGGGTGCCGTCATAAAAACCATCTTGTGCATAACGGATAAAATTATTGACGGTTTTTGGTGCTTTCTCTGGATTGAGTTTTAAGACGATCTGCCCAAAATTGGTTTGCATCTTGACAATGGGCTGTTCTTCGCTATGGACAGCAAATACGAATAATAACAATAAACAGGCTGTAAGAGATTTCATATTTTTTCTTCTTGAATTTTAATTCGCATCACTGATTCAAAGTACGTCCCCCATCAACGGCAATAATCTGTCCAGTAATATATTTCCCATCACGCACTAAAAATAAAGCCGTTTTAGCAATATCTGTTGGTTCACCAAGACATTTTAAAGCAACGGAGGAAATAATGCGCTCTTTAGTCGCTTCATCCATATCATTTTTTGCCCACAAAATCGCACCTGGCGCGATGGCATTTACCCGTATTTTTTTTTGTCCTAATTCCTGAGCCAACGATTTCGTCAACATGACAACCCCAGCTTTTGTCATATTATAAACAGAATGTTCTTTTAAAGGGCGTTCTGCGTGGATATCCGCTAAATTAATAATGCAGCCCTGTGTTTTACTTAAATAAGGCACCGCCGCTTGTGAAAGAAAAAAAGGCACTTTAAGATTCGTACCTAATAAATCTTCCCATTCTTTTTCCTCGACAGAACCCATTGGTGTTGGATAAAAGGTAGAAGCGTTATTAACTAATACATCTAATCGTCCATAATGTGCTATCGTTTGCGAAACGAGATCATTCAATTTAGCGACATGATTTAAGTCAGCTTGTAACAATAACACCGATTCTGGGTTCAATTCAGCTTGTAAAGCATGGGCAGCGGTGTCAGAATGGCGATATTGTAATGCCAATTTCATCCCTTCTTGAGAGAATAAACGCGCAATTTCTGCACCGATTCGCTTTACACCACCCGTAATTAATGCCACTTTATTTTTCATTTTAATTTGGAATCATTTTATAAGGAATTTTCTTCTCAAAAAGTGTGGGTAAACTTGCCCAAACCTGACAGGTTTTGGAAACCTGTCAGGTTTTTTCCACTTTTGGAAACCTGTCAGGTTTTTTCCACAGAATTTAGAAAAGATACGAATTTTGAGCTTAACGCTTTTGGAATTTCCGTCGATTTTAGAGAACATTATAAAACAATATGCCGCTTTCATCATTACCAAAACCACACCCCGATGCTATCACCCTCAGTCAACGTTTAATTTCGACAGTGAGATCAGCCATTACTGAAGCCGGGGGTACAATTCCTTTTGTTGAGTTTATGAATAAAGCCCTATATACGCCTGGCTTAGGGTATTATAGTACAAGTCTTCGCAAATTCGGCGCAGAAGGTGATTTTATCACCGCCCCTGAAATTTCGCCGTTCTTTTCACAATGTCTTGCCAAACAATGTTCACAAATATTAGCCCACTTTGATGAAAGCGTGATTTTAGAATTTGGTGCTGGCTCTGGCATAATGGCAGTTGAGCTTTTAAAGGCATTAGAGAGCCTTAACAGTCTGCCAACACAATATTTCATTTTAGAAATCAGCGCAGATTTAAAACAGCGACAACAAATCACGTTACAAACGCAAATTCCTCACTTATTAGAGAGGGTACAATGGCTAGAAACATTGCCCAGTCAACCATTACAAGGTATCATTTTAGCCAATGAAGTGCTTGACGCAATGCCAGTACACCGTTTTCGCTTAGATGAGCAAGACGTGTCAGAATTTCATATTGGTTTATCAGAACATCCCATTGAAACACCGTTTATCTGGAAAGTATTGCCAACTCGTGAGGAATCTCTTCGTGCGGCGGTAGAAACATTGCGCCCTACTTTACCTGTGGGTTATGTATCGGAAATGAACTTAGCTTTACCTGCTTGGATACAATCAGTGGCGGAACGATTAACCGCGGGTTTGATATTATTGATAGATTATGGTTTTCCGAGCCGCGAGTATTATCATCCCCAACGTGATCAAGGGACATTAATGTGCCATTATCAACATCATTCTCACGATAACCCATTGACTTTAATAGGATTACAAGATATTACCGCCCATGTAAATTTTACTGCCATCGCAGAATCTGCGCTTACTGCTGGGTTACATGTTTCAGGCTATACCAATCAGGCGAATTTTTTGATCGCTTGTGGCTTGCCCGAATTGTTATCCGCCATTAACTTTGATGATAAAATTTATTTGCAAAAAAGCCAACAGGCAAAAACTCTCATTTTGCCTAGTGAAATGGGCGAATTATTTAAAGTCATCGCACTCACTCGCCATTTAGAAGACATGCCTTTGTTGGGATTTACCCAAGATGATCGGGCAAGGCTTTGATAATGATGAATGATGAATGGTTTTCGAGGTTTTAGTTTTTTGAAGAAAAACTAAAACCTCGAAATGATTTCACCCCTTGTTCCCAAGCTCCAACACTCATCGTTAGTCATAAGTATTAAGTGCTTGATTTTAATTGTTTTTTAGTGGATTGGTGGGTTTCCACTTCGTTTCTACCCACCCTACTTTTGATTCATCTTACCGTAATCTCAACACGGCGATTTTTTGGTTCTGTCACCTCGTCTGCTGTTTTAATCAATGGAACAGCTTCACCATAAGAAGTGATTTCAAGAATATCACGATTAACGCCCTTGGAAATAAGCAACTTCGCAACACATTTGGCGCGTTTAAGGGAAAGTTTGTAATTAAGTTCCCCAGAGCCAACACGATCACTATGACCAATAACACTGACATCCTTTGACTGACGGGACGCAATAGTTGCTATGATTTCTGGAATCAGCGCAAGGGATTCAGCAGTCGGCTCATTTGATCCTTTTGGAAAATAGAACAGAAAGCTGACAGCCGGCGCGGGCTGTGCTTTAAGTGCTTGAGCGAAAATGCGCTTGACTTCTTTTTCTTCCAAGATTTCTGGTTCACTGGGCAATGTATCAGGACTATCTAAACCTGTAGATTGCCAAGCCTTGTTGAGAGATTGCGATCCTTTTTCACTGGTTATAGTCATTTTCCCCACTTTTCCCTCATTATCTGGCATGAGAACAAATTGTGTTTTAGAACTACAGCCTGATAAAAACGCAATGTATAACAAAACGCTAATCATCTTTTGCTTTTTCATATTATCCTACCTTTCTAGTTCGAGCCTACTCTTCTACTCTGACGGCAATATGTGTTCCCCGAACACCAATTGTTGCAGTCGGTGTATTAATTTTTACTGCATTTCGATCCTGCTTTGCAATCAAGCCTGTTAGATAAACCATAGAGCCTTTTACGATACTGGCAACAAACGACTGTTCTTTCTTTTCTGGTTTAAGCAGAAATTCATTAATAATGAGCCGACTATTGGATCCAATAGAAATAAGACTATTGTCTCTTAAAATAACTCCAATAGCTCCATTCTGCCCTGTGACAATGGCATCATGCACAAATAACTTATCACCTGTTTTGACGGAAATCAATTTATGATTTCTCTCAATATTAGCGGTGTTTTTAACAGATTTGATAACGCCAATCACATCCGCCGATGCAAACAGACTGGTGCTGTACATCAAAATGAACATAAAAATCATTGCAAAAACTTTCATTTTTTTTTTACTCCAAAATAGTCTTTAAGTGCCTGTGCATAGAAACTCCTACTTATGAATCAGAATTTGAGAATGTTCGAGGCTAAAGTTTTTCTTCAAAAAACTTTAGCCTCGAACAGAATTTTCAGAATGATTCAAAATAAATTATTGATTTTTAAGCTGTTTTTGAAAAAAGTGAGTACAACGAATTTGCGAAATAAACGAATATTTTAATGAGGTTCTTGCAAAACTCTGAACACACAAGGTTTAAGAAATCCGATTTTTACCCCCTCGTTCCCAAGCTCTAGCTTGGGAACGAGGGAAAGCGAAGAACTCCGATTTTTTGAAAAAAATCAATTGAAGGCTAAAGTTTTTTTAAAGAAAAAACCTTTGTACAGGACATTTTTTATTGTTAGAATCAGAATTTTCAGAATTTGAGAATTTTCAGAATTAAAAAATAAGTGAGTAAAAGGTTTTAAATTCTGTTAATTCTTAAATTCTTAAATTCTGATTCTAACAATGGAAAGTGATTTAAATCAATGAATTATAAAAAATTGTCCTATACAAAGAGAAAAAAATTTCGCCTCGAATTCTAAATCTAAGCTCGAAAAAGCGAGTTTTGCAAGAAGTTCCAATAATGGTTTTTAATTCGCTTATTTCGTCAATTCGCTGTACTCGGTTTAGAGATAAATACTCCCCAAAATCACCGCCTGACGCGCCCCTGTCACCGATGGCAAATTACCAAATTGCTTTGTCCATCGTCGTTGCGCTAACCAAGCAAAACTCATTGCCTCTACTAAATTAGGCTTTATTCCAATCGCCGCCGTTGATTCAATCACACAATTTGGCAACTGTTTAGCCAGCCCATCCATCAACAATGGATTATGCACGCCGCCTCCACAAACTAATAATCGTTGAGGTTTATAGGGCAAAATGGCTTGTGCAATACTGGTTATGGTGAGTGAACATAAAGTGGCTTGAACATCTTTGGGATGTAAGGATAAACCTAAAGTATGATAACCCAACCAATCCAGATTAAAATAGTCACGCCCAGTACTTTTCGGCGCTGGTTTAGCAAAATAGGAATCAGCGAGCATCGCTTTTAACAGTGAAGGGTGGACTTTTCCCGTTGCCGCCCACTCGCCGTTTTTATCCATACGAGAACGTTGTTGCTGATAGCTATAAGCATCTAACAGCGCGTTACCTGGTCCCGTATCCAATCCAATCACAGGCTGAGTTTCGTCAGCCCTCAGTACGGTGATATTAGCAATTCCCCCAATATTGAGTATCACACGATCTTCATCTGGACTACGCATCAAAGCGTTATGAAAAGCAGGTGCAAGGGGCGCACCTTGTCCACCTGCCGCCATATCCCGCCGCCGAAAATCGGCAATAGTAGGAATCCCCGTTATTTCTGCAATGAGATTAGGATCGCCCAATTGCAAAGTATAAGGCGGATCGCCATCAGGATGGTGATATAAAGTTTGTCCAGGGCTACCAATCGCACAGATTTGTTCCCGTGGCACTTGTGATTTTTCCAACAATGCCAAAGAGGCTTCAGCAAATATTTTACCCATCTGTACATCAAGTGTCGCTATATCATGCAATGTACTATTCTCTCGTGTCTGTTGACTGAGGGTAAGTAAATCATCACGCAATTCTGGTAACCAGGGATGACTATGTACAGCATGTACCTGTACACCTGCCGTTGTAAATTCAACTAATACGGCATCAATGGCATCCACGCTGGTGCCAGACATTAATCCAATAAATAAACACATATTATCAACCTGAAATTTTTTGGAGTTCAACGCTTTGAACTTTTTGGAGTTCAACGCTTTGAACTTTTTGGAGTTCAACGCTTTTGTACTCTTTGGAGTTCAACGCTTCAGCTTTGGACTTTTTACGGAATAAAATGTTGTTCAAGCACTGATTCAAAAATTCTTGATTTTGCCACTTTTGATACAGTTGTTTTCAGATCATCGAACTGAATTTGTTGTACAAACCTTGTTGGCGTTGTCAACGGATTCAGTTTATTTAACTCTGCCACCCACTGTTGAGTTTCATCGGCAAAATGAATCCTGTTTTCTTCAGCAATCGGAGTAGATAAAGGCAATTCTACTTCTTGGGGATTTTGAGGTTCGTCATCCAGTCGAATTTCATAATGCAAATGAGGTCCAGTAGATCGTCCAGTGCTACCCACATAGCCAATAATTTGTCCTTGGACCACTTTATCTCCAATACTCAAATCATCAACATATTTTGACAGATGTGCGTATAAAGTAATGACTCGCTGAGTATGTTCTAAAACAATGACTTTTCCATAGCCGCCCTTTCGCCCTACAAATTGGACAGTTCCATTTCCACCAGCGAAAATGTGTACGCCCCTGTTTGCTGCATAATCAGTGCCTGTATGAAAATGAGTCCTTCTTGAAATGGGATGTCTGCGTTTTCCAAAAGGAGAACTGATTCTCTTATATTCCTCCAACGGAGCGCGGAATAAAGAAATTTTGTTAAGACTATCACCCATTGGCGTATAATAATCCGCATAACCCGTCGGATCAGTATAACGAAAGGCACTATAGATTTTGCCTTGATTAACAAATTCAGCTGCTAATATAACACCTTCTTTTACCTCCTCTTGTCGCCGCTGCTGTTCATAAATGACAGTGAATTGATCACCTTGCCCTATATCACTCTCAAAATCAATTGCCCCATTAAATATTTGAGCGAGTTGATAAATGCTATTATCTGACAAACCAACTTTTTTTGCAGCAAGGGCATAAGACGTTTCCACTTGACTATGAACAGAAACCCTTTCTTTGGTAAAAGTACCTATTTTCTGGATTTCACCCTGATAAGCACCACTTTCTCTCTTGAAAATGTGCAATTCATCAAAGTTATTTAATACCAAAGTGAGTTCTTCAACACGCCCCTCAACATCACGCTTAATATGCAATGCTTGAGTGAGAGGAAGTTGGCGTAAATGTTTAACATATTCATCATCCAACTCAAAGAGTTTATGCAATTGCGCTTGATCAAGTTGATGTTCTTTGAAAATCAATGACAAACTATCACCTAACTTGATACGGAGATGTAACCAAGGTAAAAATTTCTTTGGAAGAAGGAAAGTAGCGGTTTTAACCGTTTTAGAAGAAGGAGGAGTAATGCTAATCGTTGACGTTTGAAGGAAAGAAGAGAGCTTTTGTGCAGATAATATTGAGGCATTGGAACTATTTAACCACCATAATAGCGGCAAAGCAGTTAATAAGCTGAAAATGGCTATCATTTTAGAACTTAGCCAGGTGCGTTGTGCTTTTAAATGTAAACCATATTCAACGCGAAAATTATTCCCTTTAATTTTAAAGGGGTTAACAGAATGACGAGATGAATTAAAACGTTTGCGAGCCATCATAGTATATGGTGAATAACGGTGTGAGGTAAATACACAATGGATATGTGTTTTTAATCCGAAAAGAGGATTGACATTTTTTCTTGGCATATTAAACCCTACAGTGAGTTGGTATAAAAAACTTTTTATTTTTATTTTTCAAAACATTTTGAATGATGAATGGTGAATGATGAATGATGAATTAAATCAATAGTTTAAAGATAAATTTTAAACATTCATCATTCACCATTCACCATTCACCATTAAATATGTTAAACTTAACCGCTAAAAACTAAAATAGAAACCATCCATGATAACAGTAACAGAAACATTAGATCAAATCAGACAAGGTTGCCACGAAATATTACTCGAAAATGAATTACGCACAAAATTAGAAAGGGGCAAACCACTCAATATCAAAGCTGGCTTTGATCCAACAGCCCCTGATTTACATTTAGGGCACACAGTGCTACTGAATAAACTGCGTCAATTCCAGAAATTAGGGCATACGATTTTCTTTTTAATCGGTGACTTTACAGGCATGATTGGTGATCCAACTGGCAAAAATATCACCCGTAAACCATTATCGCGTGAAGAAGTCTTAGAAAATGCCAGCACTTATCAAAAACAAATCTATAAGATACTCGATCCAGAACTCACCAAAATTTGTTTTAACGCCGAATGGATGAATAAAATGGATGCCGCTGGCTTAATTAAACTGGCATCTCAACACACTGTCGCGCGTATGTTAGAACGTGATGATTTTGATAAACGCTATAAGGGCGGGCAACCCATTGCCATTCATGAATTTCTATACCCCTTAATACAAGGATACGACTCAGTAGAATTACGAGCAGATGTTGAATTAGGCGGAACAGATCAAAAATTTAATCTGTTAGTTGGGCGTGAATTGCAAAAACATTTTGGGCAAGCACCACAAGTCGTTTTGACAATGCCAATCTTAGAAGGCTTAGATGGCGTACAAAAAATGTCTAAATCTTTAAGCAATTATATTGGCATTGAGGATGCACCTAATGACATGTTTGGTAAACTCATGTCTATTTCTGACTGGCTGATGTGGCGTTACATTGATTTATTAAGTTTTCAAAGCCCTGCTCAAATTGCACAATGGAAAAAATCGGTTGATGAAGGCGCGAATCCGCGTGATATTAAGATAAAATTTGCTAAAGAGATTGTTGAGCGTTTTCATAGCCATGCCTCAGCGATGCAGGCTTATGAACAATTTATCGCTCGCTTCAAGCACGGCGAAATGCCAGAAGACATACCAGAAGTGACTTTAACGTCAAAAAATGGCACAATAGCAATAGCCAATTTACTTAAAGAGGCAGATTTGACCGCAAGCACTTCGGATGCAATACGAATGATTAAACAGGGTGCCGTCAAAATTGACGGAGAAAAAGTGAGTGATCGTACCCTCAAAATACCTGCTGCTTCTACTCATGTTTATCAAGTGGGTAAACGCCGCTTTGCACGAGTGAAAGTAATGAAAGAATTGTGAATGAAGAGTTCATCTGGAGACATTTGGAGTCCAACGCTTTAGCTTTGGGCGTTTTTGGAGTCCAACGCTTCAGCTTTGGAAAATTGGAGTCCAACGCTTCAGCTTTGGAAAATTGGAGTCCAACGCTTCAGCTTTGGAGCTATCAACGGCTATCAACGGCTTATACAACTATTCCAAAGTTAATGTTGGA
>JAGLHR010000724.1 GCA_023143415.1 Thiomargarita sp.
AACTTGAACCTCGAATGGATTAAAACCGATCTCATTTTGTTTCCAAGCTTGTCGTTATTGTTTGGGTTTTTAAATCCTTTTTTATATACAATCCTTGTAGTTATTATTGGGGTTGAAAAAACTTGTTCATCTATTGAAAATAATCATCAATTTTTTGTCAGATTCAAATTCAAGGATAAATTCAAATGCAATATCCATTAACCGAAAAAATCGGAGTTCCCGAATTATTCGTCGGGCGAGAAAAAGAATTTCGCCAAATCAATAAATGGCTAGGCAATATTCCAAAAAGATTGTCCAAATCTCGTGTGATACTCGCCCGCCGCAAAAGTGGCAAAACCGCCTTTGTACAACGCATTTTCAACAAATTGTGGAGCGACAATGGGATGGTGATTCCTTTTTACTTTGATATGAAGGAAAGTAAAATATGGTATCCCACCTTTGCCGTTGATTACTATCGAACATTTGCTTCACAATATATTTCCTTTCTTCAACGAGATGAAAGATTAGTGAGTCAATTATTATCTCTTGAACAAATTCGTGCTTATGGTGTCGCTCATTCGATTGAAACCTTGATTGATGATGTTGATTCACTCAATACGGATAAAGAGAGAGGTGAATATGACTCAATGTGGAAAACGGCTTACTCAGCACCCCATCGTTTTGCGGAACAATTTAACTGTCGGTTTTTGGTCATTTTAGACGAATTTCAGAATATCACGCGGTTTGTTTATCGAGACGAAAAATGTGAAGATCAAGCAGACGAAACCTTAGCGGGCAGTTTTCATTACCATTCCGAATCGAAAATCGCCCCCATGTTGGTAACAGGTTCTTACGCGGGCTGGTTGCTCAAAGTGATTCATCAATATTTGGAAGCGGGACGACTCAGGCCAACCCATTTTTCTCCCTATTTGACTGAAGAAGAAGGGTTGCAAGCCGTTTACAAATATGCGGAATTATATCAGGAACAGATTACCAACGAAACGGCACTTCAAATTAACAAATTGTGCATGGCGGATCCCTTTTTCATCTCTTGCGTCATTGAAAGTGATTATGAGGAGAGAGAACTCACCTCAAGAGAGGGAGTCATTAACACCGTCAACTATGAGCTCTTCGATAAAAGGGCGGAAATGTTCTTGACGTGGGGAGAATATATCGAAAAAACCCTACAACGTATTAATGGTGAACAGCAAAGCAAGCTGATGTTGCTCCATTTGAACAAGTATGCAGATCGTTATTGGACAACACAAGAACTGAAAGACGAATTGCACCTCAGTTTGGAGGTGAACGAGATTAAACGCATCTTGATCATTTTATCAGAAGTGGATGTCATTGACAGAGGCACTTCCGATATCCAATTTAAGGGATTACAGGATGGTACGCTCAATTTGATTTTGCGTCATCGTTTTCAAGAAGAAATTGAAGGCTTTCTCCCTAATTTCCCCAAAGAGTTTGATCAGCAAATTGAAGAGTTGAATGCGAAAAATCGCTCATTACAGGGCAAACTCAATTATTACGCGGGCATCCTCGCTGAACATCTCTTAGCCACCGCTTTTCGGAGTAAAAAACGCTTTGCCCTCACAGAGTTTTTCCAAAATGTCACTGATGGCGCACGCTTAAATATTGTCTTAGTGAAAGAACGGGTTAAAATCCAGCGCGATGATGGCAAGGAGATGGAAATTGATATTGTCGCCCAGTCGAAATGTGGGCGAGAGGTTTTAGTTGAAGTCAAAAAAACGCAAAAGAAAATGGATTTAAATGTGGTGGAGGATTTTCAGGAAAAAGTCGCCGTTTATCAGAAACAGTTTCCAGAAGCCATTATTTTGCCCGCCTTTTTGTCGTTAGGCGGTTTTATCCTGGAAGCGGATCAATTTTGTGAAAAACATGGCATTGCAACGGCGACTGAAATTAAGCATTATCTGTAATTCAATCTGTCTTCAGGAAAAAAATATTGGTCACTAGAGGTTCTTGCAAAACTCTGAACATACGATGTTTAAGAAATTCTGATTCA
>JAGLHR010000725.1 GCA_023143415.1 Thiomargarita sp.
GCCCTGATTATGTCGTAGGGGCAATCCTTTATGGTTGCCCTGAGTAGTTACGAAAAAAATTAATGAAGGTAGAAAGATAGGAATTACCATGTTTAATGCTATTAGACAAAGAGTTACTATAGGAAAAGGGGACGAGTTGAATTTTTATCGCCATAATTACCAGTGGGTGTTGAAATTCTTGTTTTGATAGAATCCCCCCACCAAGAAACCCAAAAGGAATGCCTGTTGCGCTTATCGGCTGACGATAAACAATTACAACAAGCTAGAAAAGAGTTTGCCTCTGGGCAATGGGTAGAACTTGGGAACAATGACGAACTAGATGAGTTATTAAAAACGAAAAAACTTATTCGACGTTGCTTATCGCCAAAGCGAAAGCGTTGAACTCCATTGCCAAATCTGAAGGTTTGGACTCCATTGCCAAATCTGAAGGTTTGGACTCCATTGCCAAAGCATCATTCATCATTCACCATTATTCTCGTCCATAAGCGTCTTCATAACGGACAATGTCATCTTCTCCTAAATAACTTCCTGATTGCACTTCAATAATTTCTAAAGGTAATTTTCCCGGATTTTCCAGACGGTGTTTGATTCCTAAAGGAATATAAGTGGATTGATTTTCAGTGAGGATAAAGGTTTCATCTCCTTTTGTCACTTGTGCGGTGCCTTTAACGACTATCCAATGTTCGGAACGGTGATAGTGTTTTTGTAAAGACAGACTTGCACCCGGATTGACAGTAATACGTTTAACCTGAAAACGGGTTTCTGCGTCAATGCCTTCATAACTGCCCCAGGGGCGATAAACTTTACGATGTAATTCCGCTTCACAGCGTTCATTCGCTTTTAGACGGGAGACGATTTTTTTGACTTCTTGAACATGATCTTTATGCGCGACTAATACCGCATCGGCGGTTTCTATAATCGTGAGATTTTCTACCCCGATGGCAGCGAGTAAACGATGTTCCGCACGTAAGTAGCTATCATGCACATTTTCGGTTAACACATCACCTAGTGTTACATTGCCATCGCTATCTTGTTCGCTGACTTCCCATAATGATGACCATGCACCAATATCGTTCCAACCGGCATCTAACGGTATCATAACGGCGGAATGAGTCTTTTCCATGACGGCATAGTCAATTGAATCGCTCGGTGACGCTTTAAAATCTTCCGCGTCTAAACGGAGAAAATTTTTATCTTTTATAGCATTATCAATGGCTTGGCGACAGGCTACCACAATATCTGGGGCATAATTTTCCAATTCTTTGAGATATTGTGATGCTTTGAATAAAAACATCCCGCTATTCCAGTAATATTCGCCTGAGTTTATATACTGTTGCGCCGTTTCAAGATCGGGTTTTTCGACAAAACGTTTGACTGATAAGGCGTTTTCTTCTATCACATCAGTGGCATTAATATAACCATAACCTGTTTCTGGACGGTTAGGTACAATTCCAAAAGTCACTAGGTTATTCGCAGAAGCTAAAGGGACAGCAGTCGTGACGGCTTTTCGGAATAGTGCAGCATTAGCAATGAGGTGATCGGCAGGGAGTACTAATAATAAAGCGTCTGAATCACGCAATAGTGCAGTTAATGCGGCGACAGCGACGGCTGGTGCGGTATTGCGCCCTATGGGTTCAAGAATAATATGGGCGGCGGATACACCGATGTTGCGTAATTGTTCAGCGACTAAAAAACGGTGATTTTCATTGCAAACAATAAGCGGTGCAGATTGGTTTGCAAGCCCTTCCAATCGTTTCACTGTATTTTGCAATAACGTTTGGTGATCAACTAAAGCTAATAGTTGTTTCGGGTAAGATTCGCGGGACAATGGCCATAACCGGCTCCCGACTCCGCCTGAAAGAATAACTGGTGTTAGCATAAATGTGTTTCCAGGATAAAGTTGATCATTTTCGATTCATAAGTAGATAAGTCACCATTTTCCCCTTGCCCTTGACATCAATGGGACCACGCCGTTCACAAATAAATTTGTCTTTAATGCGTTGATAGGTTGTCTCTGATAGTTGTATGCTGTCAGGAATGCCTTGCGATTCCATGCGACTCGCAATATTCACCGTATCTCCCCATAAGTCATAGTTAAATTTATGTTCACCAATGACACCGGCAACAATTGGTCCGGTATGGATTCCAATACGAATTTTAAAGTTATCGTGCATTCCTTTATTTAATTCCTCAAGTGTTTTAAGCATTTCTAAGGCTAAATTGGCAACCGCTTCTGCATGATCAGAACGCGGCGTGGGTGCTCCCCCTACTAGCATATACGCATCACCAATGGTTTTAATTTTTTCTAAGCCATACTTTTCAGTTAATCTATCAAAGGCGATAAAAATTCGGTTTAACTTTTTGACTAATGTTGAGGCTGAAATACCGGTCGATAGTTCTGTAAAGCCGACTAGATCCGAAAATAACACGGTGACTTCGGGAAAATAGTCTGCAATGGTACGTTCGCCTTTTTTTAAACGTTCTGCAATAGGCTGGGGTAAAATATTTAGTAGTAATTTTTCTGATTTTTCTTGTTCATTTTGTAATTTTTTGATAAAGTTCCGTTCACGATCTATAAGCCTTTTGCGTTCTAGTATGGCAGAAATTTTTGCATTTAAGATGACTTGATTAAAAGGTTTGTGTATAAAATCTTCAGCACCCATTTCTATACAGCGTACTATGTTGTCAATTTCATCTAAAGCCGAAACCATAATAACGGGAATACGCCACAGTTCTGGCTCATTTTTGAGGATTTTTAACACTTGAAAACCATCCATCTCTGGCATAATAATGTCGAGTAGAATTAAATCAAATTTTTGATGATGAACTTTAAATAGAGCTTCTTTTCCATTTTCAGCGGTTTTTACATTAAATCCTTGTTTGTATAAGCGGCGCGATAATAAGTCGCGGTTATTTTCTTTATCATCCACCACTAAGAGTAAAGCCTGCTCTGTGGTTAAATCGACCATGTCTTCATCACTGGTTTGAAAACTGACATCCCACGATGATCTGGGCGGCACTGTATCTTCGTTCTCATTTTCTGAATCAATAGATTCAGATTCAGATTTATTTTGAGAAACGCTTTCTGATTGATTATTGGAGAAATAGAGATCACCAATTAAAGTCAGTAACCGTCGCGCTGAAGAGAGAATTTTTTGCAAATGAGTGCCGACTTCTGGATGATTTTCTTCTTCAATATCTTCAAGCAACATCTCAGCATAACCAATAATGATATTGATGGGGTTGCGTAAATCATGACGAACAGTGGCTGTAAAGGCTTCCAAGTCAATTACGCCACAGAAAGTTTCTTCCTTAGAAAACAAGCGTACAATTAAAGTTGATAATTGGTTGCTGGCGGTCAATATTTTTTTAATATCAGAAATAAAATTTGGACACTTGAGGTGCTTATCGGATTCTAAGAGCATCTCAGTATAGGCAATAATCGTGCTGGTGGGGGTCAATAAATCATGTCCCATGTCCACCAGTTTAATTTCTCGACGACTGAAATCATCTTTAAGTGTCCCTAAATCGCCTTTTTTTTCAGCACTCATAATGAGTCCCTCAGCCTGTTACTTTTATCTATCGTGCAAGTAATGTTTCAATTTTACCCAGCAAACGTGGTAATTCTATGGGCTTGGTGTCATAGTCATCACAACCTGCAGCAAGAGCTTGTTCTCGATCTCCAGACATCGCATGAGCAGTTAGGGCAATAATAGGCGTATTTTGAGTCTTTTCCGCTTCTTTAATTTCTTTTGTTGCCGTCCAACCATCTTTGACAGGTAAGCTCATATCCATCAAAATTAAATCGGGATGTTCTAAATGTGCCATATTCACACCTTCTCCTCCATCTTTAGCAACCACGACATCAAAACCTTTACGTTTCAAACGTCTGGATAGCATGTCACGATTCATTTCATTATCTTCTACCAGCAAAATTTTGGACATTTATAGTTTCCTTTTAAAGTGATATTATATCAGTTGTTTTCGAGATTCACATTTTGAGGCTAATGTTTATTCCGTCAATCCATTGTACTCAGGAAAATAAAAAATTGTCCTGCTTGTACAGAGCCATTAGATGAAAAAAAATAATTTAGGCAAGATATATTCCTAAGGACTTAGGATTTAATAATTTCCGACACTTTTAAACCAAACCTGACAGGTTTAGTTTTCG
>JAGLHR010000726.1 GCA_023143415.1 Thiomargarita sp.
TCAATCAATAATTTTTTTTGAATCTAACAGAATATTTATTCTGAAAATTCTCAAATTCTCAAATTCTGATTCAAACAATATTCGGCGAAATTTCTATAAGTTCAATACACTAAACTTGCAACACCGAAATATCCGCTACTTGCAAAAACATCAGACGCACTTTCTGTAAAAAAGCCAGCCGATTGATACGCACTATGCGATTTTCGTCCATCACCATCACATGATCAAAGAAATGATCAACGGCATCTCGAAGAGTCGCAAGATGCTGTAAAGCCATTTGATATTTACCCTGTTTTAGCAACGGCGCGATTTTTTCACTGACGGCTTCCATTTCATCATATAATCGCCTTTCGGCAGCATGATTAAAATAAGTCTGATCCGGTTCATCAGGAAAGGATTCTTCTGCCTTTTTCAAAATGTTATGGATCCGTTTATTGGCACTCGCTAAACTGACGGCTTCCGGCAAATTGCGAAATGATTCTATACCATGTAGTCGTTGATCCACCTTTAAAGGAGAAGTTGGGCGACAAATTAATACCGCATCAATACTGTCAAGATTAATGCCTTGAGATTGATAATAGGCTTTAAGTCGTTCTAACATAAAATCAAAGACTTGAGTGCTGGTTTCTGCTTTTAATATAGAATCAGGATACGCCGCTTGTGCTTTATCCAATAACTGTTGGACATCTAAAGGTAAGCCACACTCAATCATTATTCGCAAAACGCCAAGCGCGGCGCGGCGCAATCCAAACGGATCTTTATCCCCCGTCGGTGCTTGTCCTATACCAAAAATACCGACTAAAGTGTCCAGTTTATCCGCAATAGCGAGAGTTTGCCCTAATGCACTGGATGGCAAGGCATCGCCAGAAAAGCGCGGCATATATTGTTCACGCAATGCCGTCGCGACTTCATCCGTTTCGTGATCATGGCGGGCATAATATTCGCCCATAATGCCCTGTAATTCTGGAAATTCGCCAACCATCTCTGTCATTAAATCACATTTAGATAATTGGGCGGCACGAATCCCCTGCAACTCTTCTATATCCAATTGTTTTGCAATATCCCCGGATAATTCAGCGACGCGCTTTAATTTATCATATAAACTACCCAACTTCTTTTGGAAAATGACGGTTTTTAACTGATTTAAACGACTGTCTAGCGATTTTGCCCGATCTTGTTCCCAGAAAAAAGCCGCATCACTTAAACGGGGACGAAGTACCCGCTCATTGCCTGCCCGCACTACATCAGGTTGAAGACTTTGAATATTGCTAATCGTAATAAAATGTGGCAATAATTCGCCTTCGGCATTAACCAGATGAAAGTATTTTTGATGGCCCTTCATACTGGCAATTAACGCCTCTTTGGGTACATCAAGAAATTTTTTATCAAAAGTACCCGCGACAGCAACTGGCCATTCAACTAAACTGGTAACTTCATTTAATAAATCTTCATCAATCACCGCTTCTCCGCCTATTTCCTCAGCAGCTTGATTCACCATTGAACGTATCTCTTCATGCCGAGTCGTCAATGATGGCCTGACATAACCTTGTTTTTCCAAAAGTTTGACATAATCGCCCGGTATTTCTAAGCGGATAGCCTGTGGGTGATGAAAACGATGCCCTCGCGTTTCGCGCCCGCTTTGAATACCAAATATTTCCGTTTCAATGACCTCTTCACCCCATAAAATCACCACCCAATGAACAGGGCGCACAAATTCATACGGTAAATCACTCCAACGCATCCGTTTAGGAATTGGCAAAGCAGCTAAGGCGTGTTCAATGATTTCAGGAATCAAAGTTGTTGTGGATTGCCCCGATTCTGTGCGACGGTATAGCAACCATTCCCCTTTTTTGGTTTCCAATCGCTCTAAATCAGCCACTTCGACACCGCATGAACGCGCAAATCCTAAAGCGGCTTTTGTCGGTTGCCCATTATTATCAAAAGCGGCGGCAACAGCAGGACCCCGTTTTTCCATTTCACGATCCGCCTGTTTAATCGCCACTCCTCTAATTAATGCTGCTAAACGGCGCGGTGTTGCAAAAGGGGTGGCAATGCTATAATCAAGTTTTTCTTGCTTCAGCCCATCACATAAAGCCGATGAAAACTGTTCTGATAATGTTTGCAAGGCTTTAGGAGGCAATTCTTCTGTACCGATTTCTACTAATAAGTCGCGGGATTCAGACATTTTTTATGCCTCCCTTGTCGCACATTGGAAAATTCAAAGACTGACGGCGTTCATAATAAGCCTCTCCCACCGCCCGCGCTAACGTTCGCACCCGCAGAATATAACGTTGCCGCTCCGTAACGGAAATCGCATGACGGGCATCTAATAAATTAAATAGATGAGATGTTTTAAGCATCATCTCATAAGCAGGCAAAGATAAATCCTTTTCAATCAATGACTTGCTTTCTTTTTCGTACAAATCAAACAATTGAAATAAATCATCAATAGGTGCGTGTTCAAAATTATAAGCTGACATTTCCACCTCATTTTGATGGAATACATCCCCATAAGTAATACGTCCAAGCGCACCTTCTGTCCATACGAGATCAAATACGCTTTCAACACCTTGCAAATACATCGCAATACGCTCTAACCCGTAAGTTATTTCCCCAGTCACGGGCTTGCATTCTAAACCGCCGACTTGTTGAAAATAGGTAAATTGCGTAATTTCCATACCATTGAGCCAGACTTCCCAGCCTAAACCCCAGGCACCGAGTGTTGGCGATTCCCAATTATCTTCAACAAAACGAATATCATGTACTAAGGGATCAATACCTAACCTTTTTAAGGAGTCAAGATATAATTCCTGAATATTCAGTGGCGATGGTTTAATAACCACTTGATATTGGTAAAAATGTTGTAAACGGTTAGGATTATTCCCATAACGCCCATCAGTCGGGCGACGAGATGGCTGCACATAAGCGGCATTCCAAGGTTCAGGACCAATCGCTCGTAAAAATGTGGCGGGATGAAATGTCCCTGCGCCAACTTCCATATCGTAAGGTTGCAGCAACACGCAGCCTTGTTCAGCCCAATATTCTTGTAGGGCAATAATTAATGCTTGAAAAGTCGTGGGTGATGACACAACTGCTCCTATTTAAAATGTGACAAAAAATGATGGATAAAAAACTTAAAACTTGATGTTCAAGTTTGTTATAAAACCAAACCCTAACTACAAGGATTGTATATAGGATTTCAAGCAAGTACAACCACGATCTAATCCATTCGAGGCTAAAGTTTTTTGAAGAAAAACTTTATTCGAGGTTTTAGTTTTTTGAAGAAAAAACTAAAACCTCGAATCGAATCTTATATACAATCCTTGTAGTTATTCTCTTTGGTAAAAAACTTGAACATTGAATAAAATTATACAACGTCCAAATTTTGGAGTCTAAGTAGGTAGGCAAAAGTCTTTTCGAGGAATGGCTTGTTTTTTACTTCTTCTTCTAAGAAGAGCAATAGATTTCTAAATAATCTCTCCCCCATCGCATCTTGGAGTTTTGAAAATCTAAAAATAAATTGATCAAGATTTTCTACTTGTTCATCGGTTAAATTGTCATATTGGTTGCCATCAAACCGTCAAAGCTAAAGCGTTGAACTCCAAAAAAAGTATCAAAGCTAAAGCGTTGAACTCCAAAAACCTCAGAGGTTTGCCTCCTTCAAAGTTTTCGCCCTCCAATATTGCTAATCGCTGCGCTAAACTGCGTAATTTTTTTCCTGTGACGATTGATGTAAGTCAATACTGATCACTTTAACTAAAATCATTCCTAAAATGAATAATAATGTGGGAGGGTAATTGACTCCCAATTGAAGGGCAAGTTTATCAATTATAATGGAAAAATACTTAACAACATAACCATCAATGCAATTAGCAACCACCATCGTTGCGGAAATGCAAATAATCACGACGAATTAACCATAAAATCGTACTGGCTAAAAATAATCCTAAAATGGCGGAAGAAATGGTCTAAATCATGTCGGGTTACGTTTCACTAAACATTCAATTATCTAATTTATTTCATGCACGTTCCTTAGAGACTCGATAAATTGGAAAGCAAGCTGTAAATTGTGTCTTAATTCCTGGTTGGCTGCTAATCAAAAGATAACCTTGATGTCTTTCCATGATATGTTTGACGATGGCAAGCCCTAAACCCGTGCCACCCACTTGACGGGAACGCCCCACATTAACACGATAGAAGCGTTCTGTCAGATGAGGTATGTCTTCAGCAGAAATACCTTTTCCGTTGTCGATAACTTGTAAACAGGCTTGCCCAGTCTCATTTAAAAACCACCGAATCTGCACTGTCGTGCCAGCAAGCGTATGTTTGACTGCATTTTTTATCAGGTTTAAGCAAACACTGTTTATTTCACTTTCTACCGCTCGAATTTTTAATGTCGGCTCTGTGTCTAAATGCAAAGTATGGCTATCCATCGCCACCGTTTTTTGTATATCGCTAACGATATTCGCTAAGATAACTGATACATCAACTATCATACCATTTTGTTTAGATAAAGCGGTGGTGGTTTCCAGGCGCGACAAAGTCAATAAGTCTTCGATAATTTTTCCCATGCGATTGGCTTGTGATAAGGCACTGATTATCGGTTCATGCAAATTTTCAGGCACATCGGGGGTGGATTCTAAAATTTCTAAATAACCTGCAATCACTGTCAACGGAGTGCGTAATTCATGCGAAGCATTAGCGACAAAAGTTTCACGCATTCGTTGTAGGTTTATTTGTTGACTTATATCACTGGCTGTCAATAAATATTGCCCTTGACCAAAGGGAATCAAACGCAAAACAATATGAGTTGGAGAGAGGGGTGAACGTAATTCCAAAGTAACATCATTGATATTATGATGTTTTTTGGATTGCAAACTGTGCTGAAATTCCGGGAGCCGAATCAAATTGCCTATATGTTGACCTCTGTCACGAATATACTCTACACCCAGTAATTTTTTTGCGGCTTTATTAGACCATTCAATTTCTTTTTGTTGATTTAAAACGATAGCCGCATCTGGAAACGCGGAAACCACTAAGTTAAATCGCTTCAATAAGCCTTTAAATTTTTTCTTATGCTTTTGTTGACGTTTTTGTTGGCGATAAATATGTTGGATGATTAAGCCCCAAACACCATTCGTATCGGGTGCTTCGCCACTTTTCAAACCAGAGCGTAGCCAACGTTCCAAACAATAGAGTTGATACATAAGCCAACTAAGATATATTATAAAAGGAAGTATGATTGCGAGTATTAAATTATCGGTTACTCCCCAAATAACGAGCAATGCAATGAAGACAGCACCTATACGCCAACTTTCTATAGACCAAGGATTAGACATAATGATTTAAATCAGACGAAAAACGATAACCAATGCCACGAATTGTTTGGAGCATTTTATCAGCATCGTAAGTTTTTAGTATTTTTCTTAATCGTAAGATATGTACATCAACAGTGCGTTCATCTAAAAAAACATTTTGTCCCCACACAAAATCCAACAATTGGTTACGAGAGTAAACCCGATTGGGGTGGGACATAAAAAATTTCAGTAGCTTAAATTCAGTATAGGCGATATTGATGAGTTGCTGATCAATATGTAGCGTATGCGCCGTTTCATTCAGTTGTAAATGAGCAATAGTGAGAATATTTTCATAGCCTTGACTACGGCGTAATAACGCTTTTATTCGTGCTAATAATTCTCGAATGGAAACCGGTTTTGTCATATAATCATCAGCACCCGCATCTAATCCACTCACTTTATCTTCTTCCTCAGAACGGGCAGTTAGCATGATAATGGGCGTTTGTTTATGAATTTCACGTTGCCTTATTTTGCGTATTAGCTTGATACCACTGATATCCGGTAACATCCAATCTATAATAATTAAATCAGATCGTTTGTCAAGGAGTAAACGCAGGGCTTGTTCACTATTTTCCGCTTCACTGGTTTCATAACTCGCATTTTTCAAGGCAAGGCATACCATCTTGCGGATTTCTGGTTCGTCTTCTACAATTAATATATGAGTCATGTTTTGTCATTCCTATTACTCATTTTTTTGAGTACAACGCTTTAGCTTTGGATTGAAATTGGAGTCCAACGCTTTGGCAATGGAGTTCAACGCTTCAGCTTTGGATTGAAATTGGAGTTCAACGCTTTAGCTTTGGGCGTTTATTGGAGTTCAACGCTTTAGCTTTGGGCGTTTATTGGAGTCCAGAACGGTGGTATTAAGTCGCCAAAGCTGAAGCGTTG
>JAGLHR010000727.1 GCA_023143415.1 Thiomargarita sp.
AACATCTTGGAAACATAGTGCGTAAGATCAGTTAAAAAAGAGAGACGATATTTATATCATTCTGTTTAACTTCAGACAAAGCCTCTTCAAGGCGAATGATCAGTGTTTCCAATTCTGTTTTTATATTGACATTAATATCTCCTTTATACTCAAATGCACCAATACTTAAAGTGATTTGCAATGGCTCTTCTATAGGTATTTTTATTGGTTGCTGAATTCGCTTTAAGACTTTTATAGGGCTTATATCATGAAAATCCCACAACACGACGAGAAATTCATCTTCTTTCCAACGCGCTAACCAATCCCCTTCGCGGATACTTTTTGACAGGATATCAACAACTTGTATCAAGCAAGTATCACCAATACGATAGCCAAATTGCTCGTTGATTTTTTTAAATTGCTCAATTTTGAACAAAGCAATTAGCATTTGCTTATTTTCACGACGAGTACGCGCCATCTCTTGGCGCAAACGTTTTTTACTCGCTGAACGGTTAAGTATGCCCGTTAATGGATCGATTGCGGGAGAAGATTTGAGCGACTGATTGAGTAAATTAAGTTTTTCTACCGTATATTGAACATCTGTCATTAATTGACCAACTGTATCCTTAAATCCCGCAGGAAGTGAAGGGTTTTCTTCTTCATTGAGATATTTATGGAGTGTTGTTGAAGTTAATGTAATCGGGTAGAGTAGCCAATATAATAATAATAGAATGCTTACCATTCCAAGCAATGTAGCAATTAAAACCACAACAAGAAAATTAAGGTTGCCATCAATACTTAACGATGAACTTACTGTCAAATAGACGATTAATGTGAACAATGGGATGAGACAACCCATAAATACAATAATTATGATTTTAAAAGTGTAGCTATTTCGTAAGAGCGGAAGCTGAGAAAGTATAGAATAAAGTTTGAGTTTTTTGCGGTTCATGGTTAGATTATAATTCTTTGTAACTACTCAGGGCAACCATAAAGGATTGCCCCTACAACAATATTCTGACAGAAAGGATTCGAGGTTTGAGTTTTTTGAAAAAAAACTCAATTCTAGGTTCAAGTTTTTTTACCAACTTGAACCTAGAATCGAATGCAGCCTACAACATTTCAGCCTAAAGTTTT
>JAGLHR010000728.1 GCA_023143415.1 Thiomargarita sp.
TTGGAAACATAATGCGTAACATCAGCTATTAATTGTCATTAATTGTAACTATTCAGTCTTAAAGCGTTGTACTCCAAGACGCACAAAGCTGAAGCATTCGAGAGTCGAGGTTAAAGTTTTTTTAAAGAAAAAACTTTAACCTCGACTTGAGTTTTTCTTCAAAAAACTCAAACCTCGAATGTACTCCAAGACGCGCAAAGCTAAAGCGTTTTTGAGGTTTTAGTTTTTTTTTCAAAAAAACTAAAACATCGAACTCCATTCACATTTCAAGGCTGAGTAGTTGTCATTAATTTATTGATGGTATTATGTTTATAATATTTAAGCAATTTTAAAAAAGTCATAAAAATCAATAATTTATTTTTAATTTCAATTCTGAAAATTCTGTTCAAGGCTAAAGTTTTTTGAAGAAAAACTTTAGCCTCGAACATTCTCAAATTCTGATTCAAACATATTTCGTAAATGTTACTAATACGAGAAAAAAAATATGAATCTCAAACGAAGTTTGAAATTACCCATCATTACGCTGATAAGCGTATTAAGTACGCCGCAATTATCGGCTGCCAATGATTTAGCAGTTTTTATTCAAAAAAAACCATTAGAAATACTCAGAATTACACCTAATGGGTTAGATGTTCCCGCTGGGCGGCAAATCGTATTGACTTTTAATCAGCCTGTCGTACCCGTTGGTAAGATGGAACGCGACGCGGCTGAAATCCCGATCACTATCACCCCCACCGCTGCTTGTCAATGGCATTGGCTAAATAGTAGCAGTTTGGCTTGTGAATTGGGTGATGAGTCTGCATTGACACCTGCGACGCGCTATCAAATCCATGTGAAGCCAGGGATTATGACAGAATCCCAACAAACCTTAGTAAAAACCTATCAGCATGAATTTATAACAGAACGCCCTGTTTATTATTATAGCGAATTTGAAAAGTGGGAGGCACCAGGCTTGCCCAAAATTCGGGTGAACTTTAATCAATCTGTCACTCGTGACTCTGTGGCAAAGTTGATGTTTATGGAAAAACCCAATAAGCAGCGTGTTGCTATCACTGTTGAACCGCCGCCACCTGATGAGGAGGAGGAGAGTGAGGAATCCAAAGCTGAAGCGTTGGACTCCAATTCAGATTCCAAAGCTGAAGCGTTGAACTCCATTCAAAATTCTGATACTTGGATAGTTTCGCCACAACAATTATTGCCCTTGGATACAAAAATCACCTTGAATGTGGCACCTGGGCTAGAATCAAGTGAAGGTCCTGAATTGGGTATTGAGCAGGAAACGGTGAAGACATTCGATACATTTCCGACTTTTAAATTTATTGGGATAGCTTGTACGACGTTAAATGATGAAACGGTGTTGATAAAGCCCCAAGATAGGCTGAATAAATCTCACAAAAAGGGGCGGAATAAATCTAAGCGTTGTAATCCCTTACGAAGTGTATCATTACGTTTTACCAGTCCCGTGATGAAAGAAGTAGCAAAGGCGAATTTGCTTGTGGTGCCAGATTTAGCGGGCGGGCGTAGCAATTATGATCCTTGGGAAAATCTGCCCAGTAGCTCTTACCTTGATCAGTGGCATGATAAAGGGGATAGTTATCGCGTCTGGTTGCCAAGCCCTTTAAAGGCTTATGATGAATATCATTTAAAAAGTGGCTCGAAGGCGATAAAAGATGAATTTGGTCGTCCATTAAAAGCACCAATTGATATTCGCTTTCTGACAGATCATCGTGCCCCTCACTTTGTTTTTGAACATAACAATTCCGTGTTGGAAAAAGGCGTTGATAGTGAAGTGCCTATCGTTGTAACCAATCTCAAGAAGATATCCTTATATTATCATCTCTTAACGCCACAAGGTTGGACGGGTCAAAAACGTCTCACATTGCCCGTACCGCAAATCCGAGATATTGCTTTTAGAATGCCACTGGGAATGCGTGAATTAATCCCTGGAAAAACGGGCATAGTGCAAGGCTATTTTACGACAAAACCTGATTCCTTCTATAAGTTTGGAAAGGATTCAGACAATAACCGATTTTTCACCCAAATCACGCCCTATCATCTCCAAGCAAAATTGGGGCATTATAATACCCTTGTGTGGGTGACAGATTTTGCCACAGGCTTACCTGTCAGTGGTGCAAAAATATCGCTTTATCGTGATAGTTATGCCACAACTGCGAAGAAATCTAAATCCTTAGCCTCTGTTGTTACTGATGATAAGGGCATTGCTCGGCTACCTGGCACAAAAACTTTAGATCCCAAATTAGACTACGCTTATGTCTATGGCTTTGATAATGACGCTCGCTTTTTTATTCGCTGTGAAAAGGATCAAGAAACTGCCCTTTTACCCTTAGATTCTATGTTCCGTGTTCGTGTTTCTGAATTGACGGATTATCGTCTTTATTCTGATATGCAATCTAAATATGGTCATATCCATACTTGGGGAACAACGGCGCAGGGGGTATATAAAGTCGGTGATACGGTGCAATATAAGTTTTTTGTCCGTGATCAAAGTAATAAAGCCTTTGTTCCTGCACCGCGAGACGCTTATACTTTAAGCGTGACTGACCCCAAGGGAAAAGTCGCACAGGAAGTTAAAAATATCACTCTTTCAGAATTTGGTAGTTATCATGGAGAGTTTACACTTCCAAAAAATGCCGCCGTCGGCTGGTACGATTTTAAATTAACCCCCAATTTTAAGAAAAATACAAATTGGTGGCCACTGCGCGTATTAGTCAGCGATTTTACCCCATCGCCCTTTCGAGTACAGACTGAATTAAATGGTGAACTCTTTCATATTGGTGAAAAAGTAACCATAGGCACCAGTGCGACTTTACATGCTGGTGGCCCTTATACACACGCGCAAACTAAGGTTAATGCCATATTGAGCCCTCAATCTTTACATCCCAGTCATCCTCAAGCTAAAGGCTTTTGGTTTGATGTATTAACAGATGATGTTAAAGATGAAACGGTGTTCAGCATCGAAGATAAAAAAGTCGATGACAAAGGGCAATTGCAAACCACTTTTACCCTATCTGCCAAATCAAAAGTGCTCTATGGCAAGTTAAGGGTAGAAAGTGCAGTACGCGATGATCGAGGTAAGGATGTCGCCAATATGGTGACTGCCCAATATGTCGGGCGTGATCGATTTGTCGGTTTAAAAGAAACCAGTTGGCTATTAACCGCAGGTAAAGAGGCTAAAGTCTTACTGCTCGTTGTTGATGATCAAGGCAACCCCATTGCTGATACTGATATTAATGTTAAAGTCGAACAGCGCGTAACAAAAGCGGCTCGCGTCAAGGGGGCGGGTAATGCGTATTTAATCCGTTATGAGCATGAATGGGTACAGGTTGCTCAGTGTCAGGCGAAATCCGAGAAGACTTTTGGTGCTTGTACTTTTACGCCTGCCAAAGCGGGTGCTTATAAAATCACTGCCAGTATTAAAGATAGCCAAAATCGTCCCCATAGTACAGAGTTGCAGCAATGGGCGACTGGTCAAGATTATGTTTTATGGGAAACGGCTCCTGGACATACTTTAGAAATTATGCCTGAGCAGGAGACTTATAAAGTCGGTGAAACCGCCCGTTATTTAGTCAAAAATCCCTATCCAGGGGCACAAGCCTTAATCACAATAGAACGTTTTGGAACGATAAAGAGTTGGGTACAAATCCTTAAAGGAAGTATGGAAATTATTGAAGTCCCTGTAGAAGCAGACTATGTACCAGGATTCTTTGTTTCCGTGACAGTGATGTCGCCGCGTGTCGATAAGCCTATTGATAAAAATCAAGTGGATTTAGGTAAACCTGCTTTCCGTATGGGTTATGTTCAAACTAATGTCAAGGAACCCTATAAGGAATTAGTGGTCGATATTAAAACAGACCAAGCGGTGTATAAACCCCGTGAGCAGGTGACGATTGATTTACACGCTTATCTGAAAAATCCTCCCAAACCTTCTTTTGATAAAGGGGAACAAGAAGTTTCACAACCGATAGAATTAGCAGTAACAGTGCTAGATGAATCTGTCTTTGATTTATTAGCCGATGGGCGGGATTATTTTGATCCGTATAAAGGCTTTTATACGCTAGACGGTTTGGATATGGCAAACTTTAGCTTACTGATGCGCCTTGTCGGGCGGCAAAAGTTTGAAAAAAAGGGTGCTAACGCAGGTGGTGATGGCGGCGGCGGTACAGAATTAAGTACGCGCTCTCTGTTTAAATACGTCAGCTATTGGAATCCCGCCATCAAAACAGATGCGGCAGGTCAAGCGCAAATTGAATTTACCGTTCCTGACAACTTGACAGGTTGGCGCGTTTTAGTCATGGCAGTCACTCCAGGTGATCGTATGGGTTTAGGGGATGCCAATTTCAAGGTGAATAAGCCAATTGAAATTCGCCCTGTTTTGCCTAACCAGTTGACTAGCGGCGATAGTTTTGAAGCGGGCTTTAGTGTGATGAATCGCACTGCGAAAGTGCGCGACTTAAATCTGACGCTAGAAGCCAATGGTCCTGTTGTCCTTATAAATAAAGAAGCGTCTTCACAAGGCATAATCGGTGGCTTTTTGGAAAGTTTCCAGAGCTTGTTAGGCACAGAAGAAAAGCCAATTAATGAGCCGATCAGTACTTCTGCGATGGTGAAGGCGCAACCGTATGAGCGTTATATCCAATGGCTGCCAATAAAAACAACAGGCGCAGGTAGCATTCAATTCACAAGCAGGGCGACTGATGGCGTTGAGCAGGATGCGCTAGAAAAAACGTTACAAGTGCTACCCCATCGTCCATCGACAACAGCGGCTACTTATGGCACAACGACAAGCAATGAAGTCAATATTTCTGTGCAATTCCCAACAGATATTCATACTGATGTCGGCGGTTTAAGTGTCATTGCCTCTCCAACGGTGATCAGCGATGTTGATGGCGCGTTTAAATATATGCGTGATTATCCTTATGCCTGCTGGGAGCAAAAACTCAGCAAAGGCGCGATGGCTTCACATTATAATAATTTACGCGCCTATTTACCCGAAAGCATCACTTGGGAAGGGAGTCTTTCGTTGCCCAAAGAAATCATTAGTTTAGCCAAAGAGTATCAAGCCCCTAATGGTGGTATGGCTTATTTTGTGGCTCAAGATAAGCGTGTGAGTCCCTATTTAAGTGCTTATACCGCTTTAGTCTTTAATTGGCTCCGTGAGAATTATCAGATTCCTGAAACGGTTGAAAACAAATTGCATGATTACTTGCTGACGTTATTGCGAAAAAATGTGATGCCAGAGTTTTACTCAAAGGGCATGGCATCATCAGTGCGAGCGGTTGCGCTGGCGGCTTTAGCAGAACAGGGCAAAATCACACGTCAAGATATTAAGCGTTATCAACGCCATGTCAAGCGCATGGATTTATTTGGTCAATCGCAATTTTTGGCGGCGGCGTTACAAGTGCCGGGAACTGGCAGAATCCGTACTAAAGTTGTGGATATGATTTTAGCACACGCTAATCAAACATCGGGTAAAGTGTCATTCACAGAAACGCTTGATAGTGGATATAAACGTATGCTCTCCTCTTCCTTGCGAACGCAATGTGCCATATTACAGAGTTTAAGTCAGTACAATGCGACAATGAAGCAGAGCAATGTGGGTGATATTCCCTTTAAACTGGTGCGTCATATCATGCAAACGCGGAAAAATCGGGGACATTGGGAAAACACTCAAGAAAACATGTTCTGCATGAATGCCTTGATCGAATATGCGCGTGTCTATGAAAAGACAGCACCTTTGATGACGCTGCGGAGTTGGTTGAATGAGGAACAAATTCCTTTAGAAAAGGAACAAACTCCTTTAGAAAAGGAGGAAACATCAGCAACGTTTGATGACGTAAAAAATCCGCCTGTGATGTTTACGCATAAGATGACTGATTCCGATCCTGGGCAGAAAGGCGTTGTCAAGCTGGAACGCGAAGGGCAAGGGCGACTTTATTATACTGTTCGCATGACTTATTCTGAAAAGGCGGAAAAAGCGACAGCCATTAATGCAGGTATTGAAGTCAATCGCGAATACCATGTTGAACGCGATGGCAAATGGATACTGTTAGAAAGCCCGATGAAAATGAAGACAGGTGAATTAGTACGGATAGACTTATATTTATCCTTACCAGCACCGCGTCATTTTGTGGTTGTTGATGATCCCGTGCCAGGCGGTTTAGAACCTGTCAATCGTGACTTGGCGACGACATCTCAAATTGATGCGGATAAAGCACAAGGACAATATGTCGGTGGTTCACTATGGTTTAGCCATGATGATTGGAAAGAATATGGTCTTTCTTGGTGGAATTTCTACCATAAAGAACTGCGTCATCATGCCGCACGGTTTTATTCAGACTACCTCCCCGCGGGAAATTATCACTTGTCTTATGTCGCTCAAGCGATTGCCCCCGGCGAATTCAGCGTGATGGCAACGCATAGTGAAGAAATGTATGATCCAGAAGTGTTTGGTAAAGGAAAACCCGCAAAATTAATTGTTGTGCGTTAATGGTGAATTCAGAACATTTTTTTATAATTCATTGATTTTAATCACTTTCAATTGTTAGAATCAGAATTGACAGAATTTGAGAATTGACAGAATTTAAAACCTCATAAATCAATAAAAACTCTGTCATTCTGAAAATTCTGAAATTCTGAAAATTCTGATTCTAATAATAAAAAATGTCCTCTACAAAGTCATGTAGGGTGGGCAAAGTTCTTTTATTGCCCACCTTCCTCATTAAAAAAGTGCACCAAAAAGACTTTGCCCACCCTACATGACTAACTACAAGGATTGTATATAAGATTCGAGGTTTTAGTTTTTCTTCAAAAAACTAAAACCTCGAATGGATTAAAAACGCTAACGACAAGGTTGAAGACAAGATTCGAGGCGAAAGTTTTTCTTCAAAAAACTTTCGCCTCGATCACAACGTTTAAAAAAATCCGTTTTATTCTAAAATCCGTTGTACTCTCAGTTGTGCAAATTCTTGTTTGAAATTAATAGTTTATGATATTTAGTGCGTCAGTCAATCCTACACTATAAGGAGTCCAACGCTTTAGCTTTGGGCGTATTTTGGCGTTTTTCGTAGGGTGGGTAGAGCGAGAGCGAAACCCACCGATCTTCCTCAAAATTGCTCCAAAGCTGAAGCGTTGAACTCCAAAATCATTTCAAAGCTGAAGCGTTGAACTCCAAAATCATTTCAAAGCTGAAGCGTTGAACTCCAAAATCATTTCAAAGCTGAAGCGTTGAACTCCAAAATCACGCCCAAAGCTAAAGCGTTGAACTCCATTTGAGGCTAAAGTTTTTTGAAGAAAAACTTTAGCCTCAAAATCATTTCAAAGCGAAAGCGTTGGACTCCAGAACAACATTTATGTTAGATAACATTCAAATTATATTAGTCAATACCACGCATCCGGGTAATATTGGGGCTGCTGCGCGTGCCATGAAAACAATGGGGCTTTCGCATTTGCGACTCATACAACCTAAAATTTTTCCTTGCGCCGATGCGACAGTACGCGCTGCGGGTGCGGATGATATTTTGGCAAATGCACAACTCTTTGATTCTTTTGAAGAAAGTTTAAAAGATTGCCATCTCATATTAGGTACCAGTGCCAGAGAGCGTAGTTTGGCTTGGCCAACATTAAGTGCAAAAGCCTGTGCTGAAAAAGCATTCACTTTTCAGGGAAAAGTCGCCATCGTATTTGGGCGAGAAAGTGCAGGTTTAACTAATAAAGAATTGGAACGATGTCATTATTTAATACGAATCCCTACAGATTCCACTTTTTCATCCTTAAATGTCGCGGCGGCGGTGCAGATATTAGCGTATGAATTGCGATGTGCATCACTACTTCCCTCTCTTGATAAAGAAGGTGTGGAAGAGATAGGTGGGGAAGAAATAACAGCACCGATACACGCCTCATCTGAAAAAGGAGAATTTGCGAAATTGCCAAACGCTTCAGCAGAAGCGATGGCACAATTTTATCAACATATTGAACAAACCCTCATTGAGATTGAATTTTTAAATCCAGAAAAACCGAGACGTTTAATGCGCCGCTTGCATCGTTTATTTAATAGAGTACAATTGATCGATTCAGAAATCAGAATTTTACGAGGAATTTTGACTGCGACACAAAAATTAGTGAAAAAACGGTAGGAAATCACAATGAAAACAATACTTTATTGCTTGTGGATATTATCCCTCTTACTGACCAACTTACCAAGTGTTTATGCTAAAACTGGGCTACAACAACGCTGGCAATTTAAAGAGGCTTATAATGCGCTATCAAATAAAGACTTAAAGTCTTTTGAACGTTTATTGGCGCAACTCTCGAACTATCCTATCGCACATTACCTGCGTTATTTCTATCTAAGAGCCTATCTAAAAGAAGAAAAGGCTCAAAAAACTATCCAAGCCTTTTTAGATCAACATCAGGGGAGTCCTACTGTGCCGCCTCTACGACGTGCGTGGCTAAGACAACTGATCAAAAAACGTGATTGGGAAACCTTTATCACCGCTTATACGCCGCAAAAAAATACGCTTTTACGGTGCCATTACCTAAATGCACATCTTCATACCGTTGGAAAACTGAATGATGAACTCGTGGCTGAGGCAAAAGACTTATGGCGCGTTGGGAAGTCCCAGCCTACCGTCTGTAATCCCGCGTTTGATTACCTATACAAACATGATCTCATCACACATCAGGATCGTTGGCAACGCCTTAGCCTTGCCATGAAAAAGGGGAAACTTAAATTGGCGGGTTTTATCGCCAAAGGCTTACCTAAAGTCGATCAGAAGTTGGTTGCACAGTGGCAATCTATGCACAAAAAACCAGCCCGTACCCTGAAAAATTTTAAGCACCCCGATACCGCAATTGCTCAAGAAATCGTTCTACATGGCATGAAACAATTAGCGCGTAAAGACGCTGATAGTGCTTATCAATATTGGAAAACGTATAATGAACGTTATCATTTTAAAAAGCAGGAAAAAGAGGAACTATTCCGTTATATCGTTCTCAAAGGCGTGGCACAAAATCATCCCGATGCAGCACGTTGGCTAGAAGAAATGGATAAAGACTGTATCAATGACACAGTTAATCAGGCTAAATTAAAAATAGCCCTCATTGCCGAAAATTGGGAAGATGTCATTAAACTGAGCAAGTCTCTGAATGTTTTGGATAAAAAAAACCAGCACCAATGGCAATATTGGTGGGCGCGTGCTTTAGAACAAACCGGGCAAACTGATGAGGCAGAAAAACGCTTTCGAGCCTTATCCCAATATCGGAACTATTACGGCTTTTTAGCGGCTAACCGAATTAATAAACCTTATTCGTTCTACCCTAAAGCGTTGAATGTAAGTAAAACACAAGAAAATCAAATGCTTAGAAGAAATAAGGGATTAATACGCGCCCGTGAATTGTATTTGGTTGGATGGCCCGCCTTTGCCCGTTCTGAATGGAACAGGGTGTTACCAACTTTAACTCAAGAGGAATTAAAAGCAGCGACAGTCATTGCACATAAATGGGAGTGGCATGATAGGGCAATTTCTACTGCATACAAAGCTAAAGTTCGTGATGATCTCAATATACGCTTTCCGCTGCCCTTTTATGATACTGTAGTCACTCATGCAGGGGATCAAGAATTAAAATTGGCTTATGTTTATGGCATCATACGTCAAGAAAGTGTTTTTCAAGCTGATGTTCGCTCAAGTGCAGGTGCTTTAGGATTGATGCAACTGATGCCTGCGACAGCTAAAGAGGTGGCTAAAAAACAAAAAATCAAGTTAAAGCATCCCCAAAGCATTTTAATACCTAAAATCAATATACAATTAGGCACGGCTTATTTGAGACAAATGCTTAATCGCTTCAATGATAACTACCTATTAGCCACTGCGGCTTATAATGCAGGTGCAACACGTGCTAAACGCTGGGCTAAAAAATACGGTTGCTTTTCCCCAGATATTTGGATTGAATTGATTCCGTTTAAAGAAACACGTAATTATGTTAAGCGTGTGTTAAGCTACACCCCTATCTTTGAATTTCAAATGGTAGGGCATTCAAGAGTCAAACCAATGTTACTTGATACCATTTTGACAGATGAGTGTAATAATGGTGAATGGTGAATGGTGAATGGTTAATGGTTTCGATTCGAGGCTAAAGTTTTTTTGTAACTACTCAGGGCAACCACAAGGGATTGCCCCTACATAATAGGCAACCACAAGGGATTGCCCCTACATCAGAAGATTTTCGTCACTCGATTTATGAATATTGTTGTAGGGGCAATCCTTTATGGTTGCCCTGAGTAGTTACGAAAAAACTAAAACATCGTCACTAAACCTGTCAGGTTTTAAAAACCTATCACTTGATGATCAAGTTTTTAGTCTTCCAACAACAACTAAAGGGCGTTTCTTGGAGTTCAACGCTTTCGCTTTGGGCGTTTGGAGTTCAACGCTTTGGCCATAAAGTTTTTAACCGTTTGATTTTAAAAAAATTTTTAACATATTTGATTCGTATTAGAGGTATTAATGAATGAATTTTGTCAGTGATTTTTTTTTGCACAGTCTTCTTGCAGCACTGGTTGCCACAATACTGTTTAGCTTACCCGGCTTAGGTGTACTACGCTTATTAGGGCTAATGACTCGCAAACACATTTTGGCGGCGTTATTGGTCGCACCAGCACTTGGTCTGTGTACCTATGGCCCTTTTTCTTTAGCGTTCACGGCTCTGTTTGGCTATTCGACCCTGACCATCATCGCAGCATGGCTACTCTTTCAAGCCATTCTGTTACTATGGATTCGGCAACAAGCAAATGCGATAGCACCCGAAAATTTTTGCCATCTCTCACACACGCATAGCCTATTCTTGTTAATCGGGGCGGCACTCTGTGCCATGATACCGACAATGAATATTTTTCCAGCAGTCTATCAAGATGGTCTTTTTGTTAATGGGCAGATTTTTGATCATGCCAAAATCGCCATGGTCGATGCGATTGCTCGTGAAGGCTTATTGCCCATCAATCCCTATTACGCACCAGACGGCGAAACTATCCCGCTGATTTATTATTACACATGGCACTTTTTAGCTTCACAACTCAAATTATTGGCAGGTGCCACCGGTTGGCAAGCCGAGGTTGCATTTAATTGGTTTACCGGCTTGGCTTCCCTCAGCTTTTTATGTGCCTTAGCCATCCGCATGACTCAAAAAGCACGGGCGGGGCTATTTCTCTTATTATTTGCTTTGACGGCGGCACCGGCAGACTTATTACCCTTCTTATTTGGACCACGCTTGGCAAATTGGGTCGGTTTTCCCCCAGTACATGGTTTAGAGTTATGGTGGATACAAATGTCTTGGGTGCCACAGCATGTCTTTTCTGCTTTAGCAGTCGTCGTCCTGATTTTTTTAGTCAGCCGCGTATTAGTCAGCGAGCGTTTGCATTCCTCTTATGCAGTGATGGCGGGATTAAGTGCGGCAGCGGGATTCGGTGCATCAACTTGGGTAGGTGGAATAGGACTTATGTTTGTATTGCCTACTCTGCTTATAATGGTTTTTTGGCTGCGTTTTCCACGTAATCATTATATTAATTTTTTTAAAACAGCACTGTTAGCACTATTTATCTGTGTGGTATTTGCCCTACCTCTGCTTATTTCACAATCCTCTGGACCTCCTCTCACACAATCAGAATTACCTTTTGGGTTGGGACTATATACAGCGACTCCTTTATTTAATAAGGAACCCTATTGGGGATACATTGCTCATATCGTATTATTTTGGCTACAATTTCTACCATTGAATTTGGGAATTGTGTTTGTATTGGGCAGTTTAGCAATGTTGGCACGTTCTTCTCACCTTGAAGAACGCACTTTTCAAGCCCTCAGTATAGGTGCTACTTTTGGTTTTCTGCTAGTCGTACAATTCATTCAAAGTACTTTTTGGAATGACACTTTTGGCTGGCGAGCCGTATTAGTACCAGTAATGCTGTTACTCGTATGGAGTGCAATCGCTCTAACAGAACTGTCTTCTGGTGATTCGGCAGTGTTATCGAAATGGCGAACCCGTGCAGTACGTTGGCGAAAAGCCGTGTTACCACTAGCGACGGTGGGTTTGACCATAGGAATTCTCAGTTCAACCCGTTTATGGCAATTACCCGATCCCAGTTATCGTGTCCCAAATGCCCACACCTTAGCCCTGCATCAAGGATTTTTACGACAAAGGGAAGCATGGGCCAAAGTACGCGAATATGCGGGGCCAACAGAACGTGTGCAAGCTAACCCTGACGGATATGCCGCTTTAACGCCTTGGCCAGCAACCTTGCCTTACGCACTATTTGCAGACCGTGCGACAGCCTACGCCAATCCTGAATATGCGACGGTGTTTGCTTATCGCTATGATAAAGATAAAAGGAATGAGCAATATCAACTGATACAAAATGTCTTTTCCGCTAAACCAACTGAGGATGCACTGCGTCGTGTGCGCGATACCTTAAAGGTTAAGGTGTTGTTAGTGGACAAATTTGATGCAGTGTGGCATTCTGATGCCATTGAAAGTTCTGGATTGTATCAGTTAGCTTTTGTGGAAGATGAGTTTAAAATTTATGTGGCCCGTTGAAGTCAATTGCCCAGATGTTGCAGTTCTGAACTTCTATAACTCATTGAGTTAGGTATTCGTAAAAAATCAAAAAAATTGAGCATTAGCCCCTTAATAAACTAAATTATTGATTTATATAATAATTTTATATTTATATTTACGCTTAGGAACGTGCACAAAATAACTTGTACAAATATAATGATGAGAAACCAAGTTTCTTCAAGAAACTTGGTTTCTAAATGTCCAAGTTATTTTATGCACATTCCTTATTAAGGGGCAAGTCTATTAACTAAAGTTGGTACAAATGAACAGAGACACCAGGTTGCCAGTTGTCATCTATTCGTACCCCCTTTGTATCCAGATAATTTAGAAAAAGATTCCTCTCATGCTCAACGCTATGAGAAAAAATAAACCACACTCTACCCCGATTTTGCAGTTGGTCTAAGTCAGGCTGCGATTGATAAAAAGATTCAGAAATACCCAATATACATTGAGTTTTATCCACTGAAACGGGTTTTAAATCCTGCTTTCTGCGAAAATAATCTATCTCTTTTGTATATTCATTCTTGGGTATAGGAGTAATGATGTGACAATTATCGTAATTAAAATTGTAATTGCTCGCATAATATCTGAAAGCTGGTTCAGCCCAGTGGTATAGGTAAATAATATCTTTACTTTGTCGATGTTTTTCTATATGCGCCAAAATCGGTTTGATTTCTTGAAAAACACGCGGATAAGACAAATGCCGAATAGCCTTATAGGTAGGATAAATCACTAAAAAAGCGATAAAAATGACTTTGGGTATCATCGTATATACAGACGATAGTGAAGAATTAGAAATTTTTATCTGAATTTTTGTGATACCCTCTGCTAAGATGAGATATAAGGCTGGCGTTAAAAACAGTAGCAATCTCCCATTAAAGGGGTATTGATGAAAAAATGAGACGCAAAGTACTATCACAACCGGAAATGTCAATAAAAACAAAGTCCATTTTTTCTTAGCAAACAGAGCGACGCACCCTATGATGACACAAAATCCTGCCAGTTGAAGGCTTGCCAAGCCTGCCTTTTGAGCACTTCCCAAACTCCCCGGGTTTTCCAAAACCATAAAAAACTGGTTGTAAAGCCAATAGATACCTTCTACTGAAAACGGTAACGGCATAAAAGCGTTCTCTATCACCCAGAATTGGTCCACCCATTTATCCAATGGTGTCTCAACATGAAGAAAAAAGAAGTATAGGAGAGCAAAATTTAACAACCATACCAAATAAACAGCGGTCAGCTTGATAACCGGTTGCCATTGTTTTTTCACCAAATAAGGTAAGGCGAGATAAATACCAATAGTGGCTAAAATGAAAACAGATGAATATGAAAACCAAATGGCCATCATGCCCACTATGGCGAGGATAAATAATCTGGTAAACGTTAAGGCATGAGTCCGATAAGTCGCAATCAACAAAAACAACAGGATGACTATTAAAACATCGCTTGAATATTGTTTAAACTCTGAAGAATAAAAAATCAATGCCTCAGAAATCGCAAAGAAAAACAGGGCTAAAGGTACTGCCTGAGCTGAAATGTAAATCTTTGCCATTCTATAATAGAGTAACAATGACAGCGTACCACAGAAAAAAGGAAAAAGTCTCAGAATAAAATCGCTATTTCCAAACAAGGTGATAGATAATTTAGCCATCAACATAAAACCAGGGGGTCTGTTATAATTAACATATTCCAAAGGTGCTTTAAAAAGTTCTAAAAATGTCTGGTTGACTACATTGACTGCAAAAAAAACTTCATCTAACCATAAAGAACGGTTGAAAAGATACTGATCAAGACGCAAAATAATACCAAAGGCGATGATTAACCAAGGTAACCAACGCCAAAAAATGGGTTTGATATTGAGATTCATTTGAATAAGGCCGATTTCCAGTTTTAAGAGGTTTGAATTATAAAATTATTTCATCTGCTTTGTCAAGCAACTGTTCATGAAAATTTATTGCTATCCCTACTTTGTTGGCAACTAATAAAAAACAGCAATTCTTGTCGTTATTTATTTAGGCGATTATTGATAAACTCTTTAATAATCAAATAATTACAAAATAATTTGGACAGGTTAGTTTTTTTAGAAATATCGTTCTGGAGTCCAACGCTTCAGCTTTGGTGACTTAATATCACGGTTCCAAAGCTAAAGCGTTGAACTCCATTTGAGGCTAAAGTTTTTCTTCAAAAAACTTTAGCCTCAAAAACACCCAAAGCTGAAGCGTTGGACTCCAAAATCACTCCAAAGCTAAAGCGTTGAACTCCGTTTGAGGCTAAAGTTTTTCTTCAAAAAACTTTAGCCTCAAAAACACCCAAAGCTAAAGCGTTGGACTCCAAAATCACTCCAAAGCTAAAGTTTTGAACGGAAAAAAACATTAAAACTTGTGGTTCAATACTATCCTCTTTTTAAACCTCTAATATAGTAAAAAAATGTCTTTTAATAATGCCGATAAACCTTCTATTGAACTATCAATTGTCGTCCCGATGTACAACGAGACGGATAATTTAATTCAATTTTTTTCTCGTCTCGAAACGGTTCTCAATCGTTTAAAGATTTCTTATGAAATCGTTTGTGTTAACGATGGAAGTACAGATAACACATTAGCACAGTTGTTAGAACATAAAAAGCACAATCCTTTTATAAAAATTGTTGAACTTTCGCGTAATTTTGGTAAAGAAATTGCTTTAACCGCTGGTATTGAGCATACCAGTGGTTCTGCGGTTATTCCCATTGATGCTGATCTTCAAGATCAGCCGGAATTAATTGGAGAACTTTTAGCCAAGTGGCGTGAAGGTTACGATATGGTTTACGCTACCCGTCGAATACGTCGAGGAGAAACTTTCATCAAACGCTTTACGGCTAAATTATTTTACCGCGTTATTGATGCGATGAGCGATATTTATATCCCTAAAAACACAGGTGATTTTCGTTTAATGGATAGAAGTGTTATCAATGCACTTTCTCAATTACCAGAACGCACCCGCTTTATGAAAGGACTATTTGCGTGGGTTGGTTTCAAGCAAACCGCCATCTATTATGATCGTGATCCGCGACAAGCGGGAGAAAGCAAATGGAATTACTGGCGTTTGTGGAATTTTGCCATTGATGGTATAACCTCATTTAGTGCGCTCCCCTTGAAAATGTGGAGCTATATTGGTCTCTTTTTATCTTTTATGTCAATGCTTTATGCCACTTTTTTAATCGTGCGTACCCTGATAATGGGGATAGATATCCCAGGCTATGCTTCCATGATGGTTGTCATTTTATTCTTGGGAGGCATTCAATTGATCACGCTAGGCGTTATTGGTGAGTACTTAGGACGTATTTATACCGAAGTGAAAGGTCGTCCATTGTACTTGGTACGTCGTCTCTATGGTTTTAAAACGGAAGAAAATAATGGAACCCAGTCTATATCCACAAATGGCGGCTCTTGAAAAAAAACATTGGTGGTTTTCAGCACGCCGTACTATTATTGAGCATCTGCTTAAAAAGCTCAACTTACCTGCACAGGCTAAAATTTTTGAAGCGGGTTGTGGCACAGGAGGTAATTTATCCCTGTTATCTCAGTATGGGCAAGTCTATGCGATGGAATTGAATGACACTGCGCGAGAGTTTGCACGCCAAAATACGGAAGCCAAAATATGGGCGGGTTCTTTGCCCGATGAGATTCCTTTTGAAAAGGAACAGTTTGATCTGATAGTTCTGTTTGATGTTTTAGAGCATTTAGAAAAAGACTCACAAGCTTTGGAATCCTTGCGGACTTATTTGAAACCTTCAGGATACTTATTCATCACAGTGCCGGCATTGCCCTTATTATGGAGTGAACATGATGAAAGGCATCATCATTACCGTCGTTACCTTAAAAAAGAGTTGCGCCAATTAGTTAAAAATGCGGGTTTCAAAGTCACTCTCGCCAGCTATTTTAACTGTTTACTTTTTCCAATGGTTTTAGCTGCACGTTATTTGCACCGTTTTTCAAAAAAAACGCATGATGATCTCACATTACCAGCCCCTTGGCTTAATGGGCTATTAAAAACCATTTTTGCGAGTGAACGTTATTTGCTCAACGTGATGTCATTACCCATTGGCGTATCGTTGATACTACTGGCACGTAAGTCTCTCTAAAGAACGGTGGGATAGTTTGTCGATTGGATTGATAAACGAATTCCAACATTAATCTTTAACTTGATGAACCCGTTTTTCATATTCTAACAATAACTACAAGGATTGTATATAAGAAGGGATTAAAAACTTACAAGGTTGGATACCGGGATTAAAAACGCTAACGACAAGGATTGTCTCAGCGAAGGGATTAAAAACGAACATCGATCCAATCCTTTCTTATATACAATCCTTGTAGTTATTGTTTTGAGCGAGCGTCTTGTGGATAAACGCTCCACCCACCATTTATTTGAATGAAAATAATGAAAATGTGGGTTTCGAGCAACGCCTACTTAGTTTTTATGAGCCATATTAAGCCAGCCTCAAAATCCAGTTCTTCTCTCATGCGTAAACGAAAACATTTCGCAAAAAAAGCTTCACCAGTAGAAGCGTAGGGTGGGTAGGAGTGAAACGGAAACCCACCAT
>JAGLHR010000729.1 GCA_023143415.1 Thiomargarita sp.
TTTCCACTTCGTTCCTACCCACCCTTGCCCTATTGCTGCGGCAATTGATGAAGAATCTTGCTGTTGTGACTTCAGCATTTTTTGAGAATTCCAAATTTAAAAGTAGAAAATTGGTTAATGGAAAACAAATGATTTTTTTTTCCCGTATTCGTCTCAGGCTCATATTAAGTTTCTTTTTAGTCGCTTTTATTCCAGCCTTGATTATTAGTCTTTATGCCATGCAAACGATCACCAATACGTTGCATCAGCAAGTGTTAAATGAGCAGGCGGTTATTGTCGAAACGCTCAATATGAAAATAGAGGCATTTTTTACTTCTATAGAAAATGATCTGGTTTTTCTAAGCCAATCGCAGCCGATGGCTCACTATTTAAATCTGCGTAGCACTTTTCCTCCAAATTCACCTGCCTTAAAAAAAGCGTGTCAAGCCGTAGAACAAGAATTTTTGTCTTTTTCGCGCATTGAGGGCATTTATTATCAAGTGCGTTATTTAGATGAAACAGGGCAGGAAATTGTACGAATTGATGCAAACGGAGTTAATACACAAGTTGTTGCACAGGCTCGGTTAGAAAATAAAAGCCATTTTTATTATTTTAAAGAAACAATGCAACTCCTTAAAAAAGAAGTCTTTGTTTCATATTTAGAATTGAATAAAGAATATGATCAAATAGAAATTCCCCATCAACCTGTAATACGTTACGCGACTCCTATTTATTATCCTGACAAACGCAGAGCGGGAATTGTGATAACCAATGTTGATGCCAATCAATTTTTGCAATTATTGGGAAAAACCTTATTGGTTGATCAAGATGGCTATTATTTGGCTCACCCAGAGGAGAAAAAGCGGTGGGGCAATGATTTAAATACTGACTATCGTTTGGCTCAAGATTATCCTCATTCTGTGCAAACCATTTTGGAAGAAACGGATGGTGTTGTCAGTGCCGCTCAAATCACACTGATTTTTCAGCGTGTTTTAATTCCCGAATCAGGATTTTGGATATTAATTAGAGAAGTGCCTACTGATGAATTATTACAGAGGATTGATCGATTTTATATCACTATTGACATTCTTCTCGTCTTTGCCATACTTTTCGCGCTTATAATTGCTTTGCTGCACAATAAGCAAATTACAATTCCTATTGTGCATCTCACTCAAATCATTAAACAGGTGAGTGCTGGCGATGGAGAAGCCCGTGCCAAGGTTGAACAAGTTAGCGAGTTGGGTACATTAGGGCATGAGTTAAATACCATGCTGAATACCATTAATGCAAATAGACTGGCATTGCAGCGAACAAAACAAGAGGTTGAAGCGGAAAATCTCGCTAAAAGCAGGTTTCTTGCTGGTATGAGCCATGAACTACGCACACCATTAAATGCCATTATTGGTTACGGCGAAATGTTACAAGAGGATATTGATGCGCTGGGCGATGTTGATCTGAGTAGCGATATTGAGAAAATTTACGCTGCTGGCAAATATTTATTGAATACTATCAATAATATATTGGATATGTCTAAGATTGAAGCGGGTAAAATGGATATTTATAATGAGACATTTTATCTGCCTAATATGGTAGATGATATTGTAGATACCCTTCAACCGCTATTGAAGAATAATAAGGAAACTTTAGAAGTTCATTATGCCGATGGATTAGGAGAAATGTGTACGGATATCATCAAACTTCGCCAAATTCTATTAAAGTTGTTAAGCAATGCTTCTCAATTTAATAAAGGCAATGGTTCAATTTCTTTAGACGTTTTATGCGAAACAGACGAAGATGAAAATCAGTGGATTATATTCCGCATACAAGATCATGGCGTTGGCATGGATGATGAACAGAAACAGCGTTTATTTCATCACTTTAAAGAAACGGATATGTCTTCTATCCGCAAGTCTGGCGGTACAGGGTTAGGATTAGTCATTACCTATCTTATGGTTCAGATGATGGATGGTGAAATCAATGTTGAAAGTGAATTGGGCAAGGGAAGTACATTTACAGTCCGTTTGCCTGCTCTGGTGGAAACTTCCGTTAAAGCGTATTCATTGAGCGTGCCGCACTCTGAACCGATTGTGTTAGAAGAGGGCAATCTTGTTTTGGTGATTGATGATGATAAACAGGTGCGTTATGTGCTAGAAAATTACCTGTGCAAACTGGGCTATCAGGTAGAAGTGGCTGATGGTGGTGAAGAGGGGTTAAAGTTGGCGAAGAAGTTACTCCCTGATATTATTACTTTAGATGTGATGATGCATAAAATGGATGGTTGGGAGGTGTTATCTCATTTGAAAGCGGATCCGAATTTAGCGAACATTCCAGTCATTATGCTGTCGATGATTGAGGAAAAGCATATCGGTTATTCATTGGGCGCATCTGATTATTTGATTAAACCAATTACCCGTGAAAAGTTGTTAAAGGTTTTGCAGAAATATCATTTATCTTTTCATGAATCTGCTCGCCTTATTATGGTTATTGATGATGATGTTGTGAGTCGTGATATGGTTGCACGTATTCTTAGAAAAACAGGTTGGCGAGTTTGTAAGGTGGGCGATGGGCAGGTGGCTTTAAACATTATACAGAAAAAACAACCCAATTTGATTTTGTTAGATTTACAAATGCACGAAATAGATGCTTTTGAGTTTATTGCCAAATTACAGAAGAATTATGATTCAATTCCTATCGTGGTTTTGACGGCTAAAGATATTACGGCAAAGGATAGGTTGCGTTTGAATAAAGTGGCGGGTATTTTTCAGAAGGGTTCATATCGTCGTGAGGAGTTGCTTGCTCATATAGACAAGCTAATTGCTTGATTTTATTATCATTTATTTGTTTTTCCCTTCGAGGCTAACGTTTTTTCTGGTTCCAAAACTCTGTTTCTGGTTCCCACACTCTGTTTGGGAACCCATTCATGGACGCGGAGCGTCCAGCCACACGACGCAGAGCGTCGTGGAAGGCATTCCCAAACAGAGTTTGGGAACGAGATATATATTCCTGTCACTGTGGATAGTTTTTTTCTGGTTCCCATACTCTGTTTGGGAACGAGATAATCCTTTTTAAAAATCCTGTTCTAATGGCACGTTAAACCAAAAGGTGCTTCCTATATCTTTAATACTTTCAACACCAATTTGTCCACCCATATTTTCAATAAACATTTTTGCAACCGCTAATCCCATTCCCAAGCCTTCATAAGCGCGTGTTGATGAACCATCAATTTGAAAGAAAATATCAAACAAATGTGCCTGTTTATCTTTAGCAATACCTATACCTGTATCGCGAATTTCAAATTGTACCCATCGTCTCTCATCTACTCCTTCAATCGGTTGTACCTCTATCACAATTTTGCCTTTGTGAGTGAATTTAATAGCATTTTCCAATAATTGACTTAAAACTTTGGATAGGTCTTCTTGATTACCACGTAGAAGCGCCTTGAGGGAAGGTTCAATCTCTGTAGAGATTTGCACTGTTGTCACTGATAATTCTTTTAAAACGTTGTCAATCATTTCGTGGATATGAAAATCACTGATAACCTCTTTAAGTTCACCTTTAAACTGTTGTGAAAAATTCAGCATATTAGTGAGAATATCCATCAATCGCTTGCCGGCTTGCATCACTGTATCTGCACAATCAAGCTGTTCTTCCGTCAATCCAGTATCATCTATCAGAATTTCAGTCATTCCTAAGACAATATTCATAGGCGTGCGAAATTCGTGACTGATGTTGCGTAGAAACTCGGTTTTTAATATTGAAGCTTGTTGCGCTTTATCGTAAGACAGTTTTAAGGCTTCAAACAGCAATTGAATTTTTTCGGTTTGATTAACCACTTCACGTTCTAAGTTTTGCCGTAAATAGGCTAATTCAAGCTGGGTTTCTACTCGGGCTAACAATTCATCTTTTTGGAAAGGTTTGCTAACGTAATCGACACCGCCAGCTTTAAAAGCACGGACTTTGTTTTCGGTTTCGCCGAGGGCGGATAAAAAAAGGACAGGGATTTTTATCAAATCATTGTCTTGTTTAATGCGGTAACAAGTTTCGTACCCATCCCAACCCCCCATGACAATATCTAATAGAATGATGTCAGGTTTATTTTTTTTAGCCAGTGCCAAGCCATCTTCACCATTCCGGGCGGATATCACACGGAAATCTTTTTGTTCCAATATGTTATAGAGGAGCATCAGGTTGACTTGACTATCATCAATAATTAGCACTAAAGGTTTATTTATCATATTTTTCTCTTCAAAACTAAAGCGTTGAGACTCCTCAAAGCTAAAGCGTTGAGACTCCTCAAAGCTAAAGCGTTGAGACTCCTCAAAGCTAAAGCATTGAGACTCCTCAAAGCTAAAGCGTTGAGACTCCTATCCAAAGTTAATGTTGAACTCCAAAATCCATCAAGTTGATATTTTCAGCATAATCCTGTCGAACCAAATCCATCTCGTCCCTGATCTTCTAAATCGTCTGTCCATTTAAAATCAACTTGAACAACGGGAACAAATACCATTTGGCAAATGCGTTCTCCGGGATTTATTGTGAAAGGTTTATCACTTCGATTCCAGATAGCGATCTTAACTTCTTTTCTATAATCTGAATCAATTAATCCCACTAAATTGGCTAATACTATACCATAATTAACGCCTAAACCTGAGCGTGGTAATAGTACGGCGGCTAAGCTAGGATCATGAATATTTATAGCGATACCACTTCCAATTAACTTTGTTTCGTTAGGTTGAATTGTTAAAGAGGCTGTCAGGCAGGCTCGCAAGTCAATACCAGCGGAGCCGTCAGTTGAATAGGTGGGTAAAGGAATTTCTTTACCTATTAATGGATTAACAATTTTTGCTTCAATACTGTGCATCAGTTATTTTAAGCCTCATTCTGTCCTTGAGTTTGTCTGACAATAAGCGGGTAGAAATTTACCTTCAATGGGATGAACCACATTTTTAACGGTACATTCCCAAACGGTGGTAGAAGGCACATAAGTTATCCTTAACTGTTTGTCCTTCAAATTCCCGCTCTTCATGGTGGCTTCCACATAAAAAAGGTCATTATTTGTTTCGCCTGAAATAATGAGATGGGTATAATGCCCTGTGGTTTTTCCACCCACATCCTTCACGGAAGGCCATTTATTCCAAGTATTGTAATATTTGACCATGGGATCTTTAAGCCATCCCAATAAAGTAAGTGCTTCAGCGACTTTAGTTCGTGTCGTGTAGTTAGTATAGATTGGGAGTCCAATAGAGACTGTAATACCGATAATGCCAACCACAATCATAAATTCCATAAAACTAAAACCACGTTGTTTTTTTCTCATATTATCAATTCATCTAAGTTGATCTCGAATTTTCGTATTCGATAACGTAATGCGCCAATATTGATACCTAGTATTTGAGCCGCTTTGGTTTTGTTACCTTTAGCTCTTTTTAACGCATTAAGTATAGTTTCTTTTTCTACGTTTTCAAGAAGTGGATCAAGTGAGTTATCGTATTGCTTATGAGACAAGGAAAATGAGCGACTTGATGATTGCAAATTTCGACTTGGTAATTGCAAGTCTTTAACGTCAATCATACTATTTTCACAAAGCGTTATGGCACGTTCAAGGATATTTTCTAATTCCCGCACATTGCCTGGGAAAAAATATTTTCTAAGTACCTTGATTGCTTTATCTGAAACATGCGGTGGCTCTGGGTTGTCCGTCTTTGAATTGACATTTTTTGAACAAACCTTTTTTAAGATGTTGGCAACAAAGTCAGGTATATCTTCAACATGTTCACGCAAGGATGGCGCGTAAAGTTCAATGACGTTAATACGGTAAAACAAATCTTGTCTGAATTTGCCCTGTTTAACTAATTCGTTTAAGTTGCGATGTGTGGCACTCAGAAGACGGACATTAACGGGTATTTCTTGTAAAGCACCGACGGCACGTATTTGTTTTTCCTGAATGGCTCGCAGTAATTTGACTTGCATGGGCAGCGGTAGTTCTGCAACTTCATCAAGAAACAAAGTGCCGCCATCTGCCGCTTGAAAAAGTCCCCGTTTGTCGTCATAAGCACCCGAAAAACTGCCTTTTTTATGTCCAAAAAACTCACTTTCCATTAATTCCGTTGGTATCGCACCACAATTGACAGGGATGAAGGGTTTATCAGCGCGTGCGCCTAACGTATGAATCATGCGAGCAGCGACATCTTTACCCGTACCCGATTCACCATAAATGGTGATTGGGGCTTGACTACGTGCTAACTGTCTGATTCTGTTACGAAAATTTTTCATAACCTTAGATTGCCCCATTAATTGGGATGAGAGCCAATCTTTATTTCGTCTAATACGCGGTAGGCTTTGTGTCAAATTCGATGTGGATGATTCGTACTGTTTAGATAATTTTAAAGCGCTGTTAACGAGATTGCGTAATTCTGACAGTTTGATGGGTTTAGTAATAAAATCGAATGCGCCTGCTTTGAGGGTTTGTACAGCTGATTCAACATTTCCATAAGCGGTGATCATGGCTACAGGCGTATTAGGATAATTTTGTTCAATCGTGGCAACAAGTTCTATACCATTGCCATCGGGCAAGCGCATATCTGTCAAACATAAATCGAACGATTTAGAGAGTAGATATTCTTTCGCTTTAGCGATGGTTTCTGCGGTATAACAATCAATATCCATGGGTTTTAACGTTCTAACTAACAATTCAAGGATATCAGGTTCATCATCTATAAGTAAGCAAAGTGGATTAGACATTTTTTTCTTCTTCAGTTATCAGTCAATTATCAGTCTTTTGAACTCCTGTTCTTCTAAATTCCTGTATATCATCTAAAGAAAAGTGAATACTAAAACAACAACCTGTACTTGAATTTGAGAGTAAATGCAAAGACGCTTGATTAGCTTCACAGATTTCTTTGGCGAGGTATAATCCTAATCCTGTACCATTCGTTTCAGTCGTAAAAAACGGTTCAAATATCTGTGCTTTGACAGCGGAAGTCATTCCTTGCCCTTGATCTTTTATATTCAAATAAGGGCGGTTTGATTCCTCACTTACACCAATAGTCAATTCAAGTAAAGGGGTTCCTTGACTATAACGTAGTCCATTTTCACATAAATTACCTACCACTTGATAAAGCTGCGATGGATCAAAACAAACCATCTTATGCGAATGATGCGAAGAAAAAATCACATCTGACGGGTTTAAATCTTGTTGAATGATAAATTCATCAATATAGGCGCGTAACCAGATTTGTAAGTCGAAACATTGTGCATTTGCTTGATCACGCCGACTGAGCTGTAAAACACTTTCAATAATATTATTCACGCGCTGTGAATGTTTAGTAATGATTTGCGTTAAACGAATATCGTCTTGACAAATATCGGGGGATTCAGCTAATAATTCCCCTGCATGGCTAATCGCACTGAGCGGGTTGCGTATTTCATGGGCAATACTGGCTGTCAAACGCCCTAATGAGGCTAATTTGATTTGTTGGGCACGTTGTGCTGTAAGCGTGGCATCTTCTAAAACAATCAATATATGAATAGCCCCTGCTTTTTTTAATTCGGTGAAGGTTGCAATAATATCGACTTCGCCCATAGCAGGGCAGAATAAGGATGATTTTGCTTGCCCACTTTTTTTCCAAATTGAAATTTTTTCGGCTAATTCTGGGCGCATAGAGCGTAAAGTCTGTCCATTTGGTTGTTCGTTTAGCCCTAATAAACGTCGTGCCGCTTCATTAAATAAACTAATTCGCCCAAGAATGTCAACAACGATAATACCCGATTGCATAAGTTGTACAATTTGGGCATTGAGTTGTGCGAGATATTGTAAATGAATACCGCGTTGTTTTGCAAGTGCCTCACTGGCTCGAACTCGTCGTGCTAAAATATGTGCCAAAAATGCGGTGGCAAAAAAGCTAATACCTAGCATTCCTGCGTGTGTATAATTGCCCCCTGGAAATCCATTATAAAGATCAGCTAAAGAGACTTCGATGAGTATGCACAAACTGGCAACGGCTGCGAAAAAAAATGCCGTTCGCCCTTCTGTGAGTAGGCTACCCCCTGCAATCGTTGCAACTAATAAGATACCTAAGCCAGCATTTACGCCACCACTGGCGTGCATTAATATTGTGATGGCAATAATATCCAGCAATACCTCTCCCAATACTTGGATATTGCAGGGCAGCCAACTTTGCTCTATCATCAAAAGGCTAAAAATAGCGAAGCCAACATAAATCCAGCCTGTGATTAAAAACAAATGTTCATCATATTCTCCCAAAAAAGTGGGAGAAGAGACAAAAAAAGAGCCGACTAAAAAAAACGCCATTGCAAGGCGGTATGTGTTGAACAGATATAACGGTTTCCAATTAGGCGTTTTTATTCCTAAATCAACTCGAACATCCGTTGCTGTCATCTCTGTGTTTTCAAACATAATAAGAATAATGGTTAATGGTTTCGAGGTTTGAGTTTTTCTTAAAAAAACTCAAACCTCGAATGGTGAGTTTAGATTTAGAAATCCGATTTTTTCAAAAACTCGGATTTCTTAAATCTCGTGATTAATGATTAAATTCACCATTCGAGGTTTGAGTTTTTTTTAAGAAAAACTCGAAACCATTAACCATTAAGAAGAAAGTGTTTTTCACAACAATAATCAGCATGATCAGTGCTATAAGCCTCTTCTTTAGGTAAATACAAACCACAATAGTCACAACGTACCATCACACCATGCTGTGATTTCTCAGATGCGATGTTATTTTTATCTTGCTGTTTTTCCAAATCTTGCTGTTTTTGCAAATCATTTTGATACTTCATTCTTTTAAAAAAACGCCAAAGTATCCAAATCAGGAAAATAAACAGAATAAAACGTATAATGCCCATATCTGTCTCATCTTGAAAATTCTATTCTGGATTTATCCAGAATGCCATTAATATACTTGTGACTCTTATCAGCCCCAAAATATTTCGCCAAATTTATCGCTTCATTGATAACCACTTTAAAAGGAATTTCCCGACAATATTTCAATTCGTAGCAGCCTATCCGTAAAATCGCCAATTCTATCGGATCAAGTTGATCAATTTTCCTATCTAAAAAAGGGGAAAAAGCCTTATCTAATTGCTCAACGTCTTGAGGAATATTTAACAACAACATTTTAAAATAAGGCTTATCAACTTGATTCATCTCCTGCTCCTCTAAAAACGGCTCCTCTAAAAACTCTTCAAGAATCAAATCAATATTCTTTTCCGTTAACTGCCATTGATATAGAGCTTGCAGAGCATACTGACGTGCGGCGGTGCGTGCTTTGGGAGAAAATCTGGTTTTTTTTTGTATTTGCATTTGAATATTTAATAACGACAATTCAATTAATAACTACAAGGATAATAACTACAAGGATTGTTTATAATAAAGGATAAAAAACATTATAAATCAAATGGTTAATAAAAAAATTACCGAGTGAGGTTCTTGCAAAACTCTGAACACACGAGGTTTAAGAAATCCGATTTCTAAGCTCGAAAAAGCGAGTTTTGCAAGAGAATCTAGGGAGCTTCTAAATTCCACCGATG
>JAGLHR010000073.1 GCA_023143415.1 Thiomargarita sp.
TCGCTCTACCCACCCTACTTTTGACGATTTTTAACTTATGTATAACGATGATATCTCTAGCTAGGGTGCAAGTTTCGATGTGTTTAAATTTTGTTGTAAACAATCTGTAACAGATTGATTTAATTCATAAATCATAATTCACCATTAAACAAAACATGAAGCTCATTAGAAAGAAAAAAAACAAAAGTAAAACAGACAGTTATTCAAAGACAAAACAGCCAACATGGAAAATACTTATCGTTGATGATGATGCAGATATTCACGCGATGACACGTTTGGCACTTGATGACTTTGAATTTTTTGGCAGAAAATTGCAACTATTTCAAGCCATGTCTGGAATTGAAGCACAGGAAATTTTGGCGGCGGAAACTAAAATTGCTGTCGCCTTAATTGATGTCGTTATGGAAACAGATGATGCCGGATTGCGGCTCGTCGAGTTTATTCGTAACCAACTCAAAAACTCATCAATCAGACTGATTATTCGCACTGGTCAACCGGGCATGGCACCAGAAAAACAAGTCATTGAAGATTACGATATTAATGACTATAAGGATAAAACAGAACTCACAGAAGGGAAACTTTACACCACCATACGTCTTGCTTTGAAATCATATCGCGATATGATCACCCTGAAGACAAACCAAAAGGCACTCACAAAAATTCTTGAGATTGCCCCTGAATTATATCATCCCCAATCAATTACCCAATTTTTTAACGGGGTACTTCTTCAAGTGATTGGTTTGTGCAATCTCGGTGAAAGCAGTTTGATTTCCAGCGTCAGTGATGGTATCGTCGTCATGGCTAATGAGAATCAAATGATGGTTCAAGCTGGCACGGGTCGATTCGCTAATCCAAAAAAAAATCCAGAGGTAGAGAAGATATTAAAAATCTGTTCCGGTCGTCTTTTAGAGGAAGACTGCAAAAAACTATTACCGCCCGGTACTGTTTTGATTCCACTGAATGTACAAAATAAAATCATCGGTTTGATTTACCTAGAGAATGCACAATCTCTAAATGAAACGAATCAAAAGCTCATTCATATTATGGTAAATCAATGTACATCAGCACTGGAAAATCTTCAACTTTACCTTGATCTCAAAGAGGCTAACCAGAAAACATCGCAATTGTTAAACATGGCTGAACAAGCCCGCGAAATGGCAACTGCCGCTAACCGTGCTAAAACGACTTTCTTAGCAAAAATGAGCCATGAATTACGCACCCCATTAAATGCGATTATTGGTTATAGTGATCTCATTCAAGAAGATGCGGCTGATATTGGTTGTGAAGATATATTGCCCGATTTGGAGAAAATTCAAATAGCAGGGCAGCAATTGTTAACGATTATCACCGACATTTTAGATATTTCTAAAATAGAAGCGAATAAATTGGAACTCCATCTGAGTGAATTTGAACTCAGTCGTCTCATTGAAGAAGTGAGGTTAACCATTCAACCCATTTTGAAAGGCAATCAGTTCAACATTGAAAGCCCTTGCGAATTAGGTGTAATCTATGCAGATTATAATAAATTGAAACAAATTTTGCTCAACTTATTAAGTAACGCGACCAAATTTACTGACAAAGGTACAATTACTCTGACGACGATCCGTAGTACAGTTTTCCCTGAGTCAATCGCGCAAAATCAGTTCAATCAATTACCCCTTGTGACAGAGTGTAAAAATTCAGATTGGCTCTATTTTAAAGTCACTGATAACGGCGTTGGTATCCCATCAGAACAATTAAAAATCATTTTTGAACCTTTTATTCAAGCAGATGATTCTAGTACTCGCAAATTTGGTGGTACAGGTTTGGGCTTGCCTATCAGTCAACATTTTTGTCAGGCGATGGGCGGCGATATCTCCGTTGACAGTACTGTTGGCGAATGTTCCATCTTTACCGTACAATTACCAGCAAGGGTAGTTCTTTAAATTGCTTGGTTTTTCATCCGCAACTTTTCTATAGACGTGAAAATAATTGTATTCAAACGAGCTCTTGCAAAACTCGCTTTTTCGAGTTGAGATTTAGAAATCCGATTTTTTGAAAAAATCGGATTTCTAAGTCAGCTCGAAACGAGGTTTAAGAAATCCGATTTTTTGAAAAAATCGGATTTCTTAAACCTCGTGTGCTCAGAGTTTTGCAAGAACCTCAAACCTCAGAGGTTTTCAAAACCTCAGAGGTTTTTGAATGAATTTATTGCTATACATCAATACGTTGTGGGGTTTCCAAATGCGGATGGTTGTTCTTCAATAGGCGCATTGGCGGGTTCTTCTACCTCAATTAATTCTTCAGATTTTTTCGCCAAATAATCTACCTTGTATTCAGAAAGTTCATACGCCCATCCTTTGAACTTGGCATTTAATTTCTCCACCTGTTTTTTGATCTCTTCATCCGTAACGGGTTGAGTTTCTACCTCCTCAGAAGCGGGTTGAGTTTCTACCTCTTCAGAAACGGTTTCTTTTTCATCTTTTTTCAGGGCTTTAACAGCTTGATTAAACGCCGCAGCGAATTTTGCGTAATGTTTGCCTTCCTGTTCCGTTGTTATCATGGTGATTTCAAGTCCATCAAAAGTAGTGAAGACGGCTGTCGCATTTTCATTAAATTCGACTTCTGTTGCTACTGTCACGTCATCTAAATCTAAAGCACTCAAAGTCGTCGCTATGTTATCCAGCATGTAAGGAAGTTTGATCTTCGCATTTTCAGGTAAATCAGCGAGTTGATA
>JAGLHR010000730.1 GCA_023143415.1 Thiomargarita sp.
TCGAAAGGAACGAAGTGGCACCGTTCCGTTGTAAAATGGTGGGTTTCGCTATCGCTCTACCCACCCTACATAAAAAAACGACCACCAAATTTTAATAATAAAAAAAACTTTGAAAAAACTTGGTTTCTAGTGGAAAAAAAAACCCCGTTTTTTGAAAAAACGGGGTTTTTCACAATCCACTTAAATAATCAAACCTCAAAGGTTTTCAAAACCTCTGAGGTTTAAAGGGCAATCTCAAAGAGAGAGATTAGCGAATTTTTTTACTACGTACTACAGCACTTCCTGCTTCTTGTCCACAGGTATTCACCTCAATGACACTGACGATTCCAGCAGCATCGACATGGAGTTCAAGCACTTTCCAAATATTGCCCAATTCCACAGCCTCTGCCATACCACCCGATGGTGTCAAATTTCCCTGACATAGAAGTGGCGGATAAAATGTGCGTGTCGGATAATTTCCAACAATCAACGAGACTGAAGCAGAATCAGCAAGCGTGCCAAATCCTTGATATTGGTAAACACTATAGCGATAAATACCTTCATTGAGACGACCAGTTGCCGGATTTGGAACAATGGTAATGGTTTCTGGTCCGAATGAACTCGTGTCATCTACATCCAGATTAACCATGCCATCACAGCCAGATCGGAGTTCAGGAGGCCAATAGACATGATCGCGATTCTCTTCGTTTGTAAAACCTGCTGGCATGCCAGGAACTGGGCATGTCAAATGAGCGTCTAAATCGACAGGTTGTTCACCCCAAGTCAAAATAAGACGCATATCGTTAGCCTGCAAGGCATCTTCACCGACACTTGGACTTAAAGAGAGAGAAACAGTACCATTATTGCCACAGGCCAGATTGACTGTTTTTGAGTCTGCGACGAAATCTTGATGAGTAACCTGCACTGAAGAGAGGCCAGTTGGCAATCCATCAAATATCGCACCGGAAACACCTGTGTGCTTTGATATGCCACCCACTGTGGCAGTGGCATCCGTTATCGGATTACCGTTCATCGCGTTAGTCACAAACACAGTCAATTGTGCACAGTTCCGATCAGCGGTTTGCGGTGCGGCGCCGCTCATATCAGGCACTAAATGCATAGCAGCCTGTTCAAAACGGAAAGGTACATCATAATACATCGTGATAACATGAAATTGTGACGTTCCGTCAAAAGGGTTCACAATTTCAGTTCTAGTATCAACACGAATATTGTTGATTTGCACCAAGTCCATCGCGGTACCAAAGCCACTGCTATCATTAAAATCAATAACCAGTTCTGCTTGGGCAAACCCCATTACAACAAACAAAAGTGCCGTCAGAAACGGCTTAAATAATTTCATATTTTTCATATCCTCTAGTTTTAATGATTACGCTTTTTGCAATCAAATTCTATTGCAGTAAAAGTAGAACTGGTTAGGAATGAGGATTCAATAATACCCTTTCGAGGTTTGAGTTTTTCT
>JAGLHR010000731.1 GCA_023143415.1 Thiomargarita sp.
GAGCTTAGAAATCCGATTTTTTCCAAAAATCGGATTTCTTAAACCCCGTGCTCAAAAAACAAACTATTTTTATTCATTATTCTGCCTTTTTGAATAGTGGGATAGGTTCCTAAATTTTGTTTAAAATCATGATAGTCAAATTTTTTTACCTGCTCATAATCACCATTTAATCTTTTGATGATAATAGAAGGCATTCTCAAACCATTAAACCAATTCATTTTAACCATAGTATAACCACCTGCATCTATAATATGAATTTTGTCTCCTACTTTCAAGGGGGAATTAAAATGAAATTGACCAAAAATATCAGCCGCAAGACAAGATTGACCTGCAATCATATAATGGTATTTTCCGAATGATGATTCTTTAATTTCAGCAGGTTCACGATAAGTGAGTAAATCTAGCATGTGTGCTTCAATCGAACTATCTACAATGGCAATATCAAGTTCATTGTGTACAATATCCAACACGCTAGTCACCAAACTGACGGAATTGGTTATTACTGCTTCTCCTGGTTCTAAGTAAACTTGAATATTAAAATATTCACTGAATGCTTTTAATTTCTGGCTGAATTTTTCTAAAGGATAATCATCTAAGGTGAAAGAAATGCCACCTCCTAAACTAACCCAATCAAGTTGAAATAATAAATCACTATAAGTATCACTTATCGCATCCAACAAAGTGGAAAAATTATTAAAATCGGAATTTTCACAATTATAATGAAACATTACACCATTAATTAAATTTGCAATGTCTAATACGGATGAATAGTTTGTGACTCCAAGCCTTGAATGTTGACGCGCAGGATCGGCTAAATCATAATCAGAATAACTCATTTGTGGATTAAGACGTAATCCTATCTCTAAATGATTTATTTTAGAATAAAAGGTTTTTAATTGGGAAATTGAATTAAATATAATTTTGTCAGCATATTGTTTTAATTCTGTGATTTCATCCTCGGAAAAAGCAACACTATAAGCATGAACCTCTTTACCAAATTCTTCATAACCCAATCTGGCTTCATATAATGAACTGCTGGTTGTCCCATCCATATATTGAGAGATGAGTTCAAAAACGGGCCAAGTGGAAAAGCACTTTAAAGCCAATACTGATTTAACTCCAGCATTTTCCTTTAACCACTGAATTTTTTTTAAATTTTTGCTTAACCGTTGTTCATCAATAAGATAATAAGGGGTATCAAACTGCATTTTGTACTATTTCCTTTTTAAAATGGGGCTTGTAAAAATTAAATATACTCAACAAGGTAATAAGCTTAACTTTTTTAATGAGGAAGGTGGGCAGTAAAAGATTGCCCACCCTACATGAACTGTCAGGTTTGGCTCAAACATTAGTCGCTTCATCACATTTACTTATGTTGCAAATATAATTCTGCTAAACTTAAATCTTGTGGATGGGTGACTTTGATATTATCGGGATGCCCTTCAATTAATACGGGCTGCAATCCAAACCGTTCTATTGCTTGTGCATCGTCAGTGACTAATTCGCCTTTGTTTAATACGCTTTGCAAAGCATTATATAAGGTTTCTAAACGAAACATTTGTGGTGTCAGGGCGTGCCATAAACCTTCACGATTAATTGTTTCTACGATTTCAATTTCATGGGCGTTGGATGCGGCACGTTTCATGGTGTCGCGTACCGGAACTGCTAATAGTCCACCAACAGGGTTGTGAGCCAGTTCTGTCATCAGTTTCTCAATATCCGCCTGCCGCACACAGGGACGTGCTGCGTCATGCACTAATACCCAATCGTCGGGCTGCGCCCATTCTCGTAATGCTTGTAAACCATTTAACACAGAATGGCAACGTTCCGCGCCACCGTTGACACGTATGACGGGCTTTTGCAAAGTCAGCGTTTCCCAATAAGCATCATTTTCTGCTATACAGACGACAATGCCAGCAATGCGGGATAAGCATAATCGTTCTAAGGTGTGTTGAATAATGGGTTTGTCATGCAAATGTAAATACTGTTTGGGACGGCGACTTCCCATCCGTGAGCCGCTACCCGCTGCTGGCACGATAGCCCAATAGTTAGGGGTTTTATTCGACAATTTGATAAAAAACCTCGTTTCGTTTAATCATACCTAATTCCATACGGGCGTGTTCTTCAATGGCAGAAAGACCTTGTTTGATATCAGCAATTTCTGCCGCAAGTGCGTCATTACGAGTTTTGAGTGCGGAATTTTCTTTCCGCTTCTGTTCTACCATTTGTCTTAAAGCATGATTTTCTTGATAACTGCCCTTACCAAACCAGAGATGATATTGTAAATTTATGAGTAGTAGGGATAGAATGATGATGAGAAATTTCATAAATTTTACTTTGGAGTCCAACGCTTTAGCTTTGGGAACCAGAAAAAAAGTTCAAAGCTGAAGCGTTGGACTCCAATTCCCAAAGCTGAAGCGTTGGACTCCAATTCCCAAAGCTGAAGCGTTGGACTCCAATTCCCAAAGCTGAAGCGTTGGACTCCAATTCCCAAAGCGTTGGACTCCAAAAACCGCCAAAGCGTTGGACTCCAAATTTGATTTCCACTAATTCTTTTTAAACGCTTTCAGTTGGTTGTCATTCATCATAGGAATCAGTAAGATTTTTTTATCGTTCAGGTAAGTATGATCAGCAGAACCTTGCTTTAATGACATTAACAGTTGTATCTTACCCGCCGCATCAAAGTGAAAAAGTTCACCAGCCATCCAATCGGTCACGTAATAGCCGCTTGCCCCGTCTGATTCTACACCGTCGAGGTTGCCAACCGGTTTGCCGTCACCGATAGGGGTAATTTTTTTACTCGTATAATCCACAGCCAGTAGGTGTCCAGGCGTTTTTGTGTTAAATCCATCAGTCATCACGCCCCAACTGCCAACAACGAGTCGTTTTTCTTCTGCGAGTAAGCCGTTAGGGTTTATTAAAGCGGCATTTTGTAGCCAGATTTTAAACTGATCATTGCATAGACAATGGATGGTATCGGTAAGCAAGTCGGAAACATAGATATTGCCCTTTTTATCTGCTGTGACATCGTTTAAGAACCGGGCATTTTTGGCTTCGTAACGTTTTATCACTTGAGCCTTGTTGATGTCAATGGCAACTAAGGCATCAATATCTGATACATATAAGGTATCTCCCACAATCGCCATGCCTTTTGGGGCATTCAAACCTTTGGTTATCCATTTTTCTTTGAGCAATTTGCCCTCTAAAGAGACTGTGGAGAGATAACCTTTACCATCTTTATGGGTTGGTTTTCCTTGCACGTTGGAAACAGTTAAACGTGAACGGGTGACATCATATATCACTGATTCTGGTTGCTTTAGCCCTTGACTTAAAGTCCATGCAGGGCTAAAACTGGGTGTACTTTGTACCGATTTAGCCGGTGATTCGGCTAATGCGCTGCTGTGATAAACAATTACAGCAAAGAGTGTGTGTGTGAGAGGTTTGAGTTTTAACATCGTATTTTTCCATAAAGTTGAGTGATAAATCGTTGAATGGTGTTCAAAGAGAAACAAAATTTCTACTCTCGTACTCTCGTTCCCAAACTCTGTTTGGGAATGCATTCCTCGACGCTCTGCGTCGTTTGACAGGACGCGGAGCGTCCGAAAATGGGTTCCCAAACAGAGTTTGGGAACCAGAAAGGTGATAAACTCAACTTTTTTTAATGAGGAAGCCGTTGCACTCAAAAGACTTTGCCCACCCTACATGAAAGTTTAAATTATGACCGTGTGCAGTATAAACCTGTCAGGTTTGGCTAATCAAATTTCTGAAATGATTAAATCCTCATTCACCATTCACCATTCACCATTAAACAAAATCCTGTTCAAATTACCACATAAGATTTGCAATTTCATCATATTTCTTGACGAATTGAACATTCACGCCTTCGGAGATATAATCAGGCAATTCATCAAAATCTCGTCTATTGGCTTCTGGCATAATCAAGTGGTGAATTTTAATTCGCCTTGCAGCAACCACTTTTTCACGAATGCCGCCAACTGGCAAGATTTGCCCAGTTAATGTTAATTCACCGGTCATGGCAAAATGTTTTCCCACTTCTTGCCCTTTTGCCAATGATAATAAGGCACTTGCCATTGTTACGCCCGCACTGGGACCATCTTTTGGTGTGGCACCTGAAGGCACATGTAGATGAATAAAGGCTTTTTCAAAAAAATTCTTCTTTATCTTAAAATCTCCACTTTGCGACACGATGTAATTATAAGCAATTTCTGCGGATTCTTTCATCACATCTCCCAGTTGCCCGGTGAGTTTAAAGCCGCGTGTGTAGTTGTGAATACAAGAGGCTTCGACGCTTAAAGTGGCACCACCCATTGATGTCCAAGCTAAACCGGTTACGACACCAACACCCTTTATCGCTTTTTCAGTATCAAACAAGGGCTTACCTAAATAATCTGATAAATTGTCGGGAGTGACTTTAACAGGTAATTCTGCGTCTTCCAAGACTTTGAGAGCCGTTTTGCGGGTAATTGTGCCAATGTGTTTTTCTAAGTTACGCACCCCTGCTTCTCGCGCATAATCTTCAATGACATGAGATAACGTATCGTCATTAAATTCCAAGTGTTCAGGTTTAAGTCCAGATCTCTCAAACTGACGTTTGATCAAATGTTTTTTGGCGATTTTCATTTTTTCGCTGGTAATGTACCCTGACAGTTTGATCATTTCCATACGATCCAACAAGGCGGCTGGTATCGTATCGGGGTGATTGGCGGTGCAAATAAACAGCACTTTAGATAAGTCAAAGCGTACATCCAAATAATGATCAAGAAAATCAACGTTTTGTTCCGGATCAAGCACTTCTAATAGGGCAGAAGCGGGATCGCCACGATATGATGCCCCAATTTTGTCAATTTCGTCCAACATGATGACAGGATTAGCATTTTCGACTTCCTTCATTGCTTGGAGAAATTTTCCGGGCATTGCGCCGATATAAGTTCGACGATGTCCTTTCATTTCTGCCTCATCGTGGATGCCTCCGACAGAAAAACGGAAAAATTCTCTGCCAATCGCTGTTGCGACGGAACGACCAATAGAGGTTTTACCCACGCCAGGAGGACCGACTAACAATAAAATCGTGCCACTAATGCGTCCTTTCAGCTTGGCGACGGCTAAAAATTCCATGATGCGATCTTTGACATCTTCTAAGCCTTCGTGATCGCGTTCAAGCACTTCTCGTGCTTCTTTGAGATCAAGTTTGTCTTCAGAAAATTTGCCCCAGGGCATTAAGGTTAACCAGTCTAAATAGTTACGGGTTATTCCGTATTCTGGTGACCCCTTTTCCAAAAACGACATTTTTTCCATTTCCTCATCAATGCGCTTCTGCACTGCTTTTGGAACAGTCAGTTTGCTGATACGTTCTTTGAATTTGTCACTTTCGGCAGTGCTATCATCTTTTTCTATGCCGAGTTCTTTTTTAATTGCTTTGAGTTGTTCGCGCAAGAAAAAATCTCGTTGATGATTCTGCATTCTTTCTTCGACTTGCTGGCGAATTTCAACTTGCGCTTTGGCACGTTGCAACTCTTTATTGAGTAGCAACATGACTTTTTCTAGTCGTTTGAGAATAGGGAGAGTTTCCAGAATATCTTGTAATTCCGTTTTGGTCGATGTGGTTAAACTGGCTGCAAAATCCGCTAATGGAGAGGGTTCTTCAGGGCTAAAGCGTTGAAGAAAGATTTTGAGTTCTTCATTATAAAGCGGATTAAGGGGCAAAAGTTCTTTAATCGTATTGATAACCGCTAAAACGTAGGGTTTGAGTTCCTCTACTTCATCTTTGCGCTTTTCAGGATAGTAAGTTGGCTTCACAGTAAGCGGATGTTCTTCAGATATCCACTCTTCAATACGAAACCGTTGCAGCCCTTCTACCACGATTTGTAACTTTAACTTATCGTCAGATTGCACGATACGATGCAATCGACAAACAGTACCCATTTCACAGTAATCTTTCGACTTGGCCTCTAAGACTTTATTCGTTTTGACCATTGCTAATCCCAACATTTTATGGGATGAATCGGCAATGGTTTTCACGGTTTCAGCCCAGGGCTCATTATCTACAATCAAGGGGATGACTTGATGAGGAAAAAAAGGACGATTGGCAATAGGTAAAATGTGTAAGACATCTGGGAGCGTTTCTTTGATTGATAGCAGTTGCACGGTTTCTTCAACCACATTCTTAGTCGCATTTTCATTTAATTCTTGTACGAGTTCTTTATCGGTGAAGAATTCAATCTTTTCTTTTA
>JAGLHR010000732.1 GCA_023143415.1 Thiomargarita sp.
AAACCAGACCTGGCAGGTTCAAAAGAAAACCTGCCAGGTCAAAATCAAGTTGAGTCGCTGCTCTTGACCTGCCAGGTTTTGTTTTAACCTGGCAGGTCTGGTTTTAAAGTCTTTCCTTAATACTCAGATTCAACCCCATATCTGCGAGTTCCAAAGTTAAGTGGGAGTTATAATAAGGATCACCTTGCTTTAACCAGACCATCCATTGTTCAGTAAAACGTTGATGGTCAATTTCTGACCACATTTCTGGGGTTTGCCACTCTGTTGCCAGAAAGCGGGCATACGGGGTATATACGATGCGCGTACCAGAAGTTAAAGCCCGTAGTGAAAAGTCTAGTAGTGCGTATGGACCAATATAATCGACATTTAATCCCTCTAAGCGTTGCCATAGAGCGCGTTCAAGCACATAGCAAGCCGGATGTGGACTGCTAACATTTCGCATAATAGCTGTTACTGCCATATAGCAAGGCGCATTTTCTGGGAATCCGGCATAAAGTGCTAATGGTATGCCATTGGGACGTTGTACCAATCCTGCGTGTAATAAATGCCCTTGGTTGTCAAGCACTTTGCCCGTTACCATGCCGACAGCGGCAATTTGTAACCAAGACGTTAATTCTGTTAGCGCGTCTTTGTCTATTATCTGTACATTGGGTCCTAATATGACTAAATAATCGTAGTTCGTCTCTCGTTCAAAATGGTTATTAACTTGTACAGCATAATCTTGTAGCGTGCTTAAATGCAATACTTGATAAGTGCCAGGTGACGGATTGAGGCGTACCCGATAATGCCCTCGCCATAATTCTTTGTTTTCACTGACATGAGCTTGTAATCCTCGTTGTTTTAAAGTGTCTTGAAGTGCTTGTACACCTGTAGTATAAACATATTCTTTCACATTTTGTTCCATTGCCACTGATTGCTTATGTTGTCGCCAGTGGTATAAGACTTTAGAAATATGTTGCACTTTGGGTTCTTTTTCTGCACTCGCCCGCAAAATCAAATCATAATCTTGAGAGCCTTCTAAACCGATACGCACTCCGCCTAATTGTTCCAGTCGTTTTCGCTGATACACGACTAAATGAAATAAATAATTACCCGATAGTAGCGTTTCAGGTGACCAATCTGGCTTGAATAGGTGCATAAAGCGAAAACCACGTTCTGAGAGCGAATCACGATCTGAGTAAATAATCTCAGTGTCAGGATGGTTTCGTAGCGTTTCTGCTACATGATATAGGGCATCGGGTGCAAGGCGATCATCATGATCTAAAAAGACAATGTAGTCGCCGCAAGCCATCGCTAATGCTTGATTAGTCGCTTGACAAATCCCTTGATTACGAGGAAAGTGGCGCAAACGCAAACGAGAATCTTCTAAGACTAATGTTTGAAGACATTCCACTGTCGCAGGATTGTCACTACCATCATCGACTAAACACATTTCCCAGTCAGGATAGGCTTGGGTTTGTACAGAATAAATACATTCGCGTAAGTGATCGGGGTGAGTATTAAAAACAGGTGTCACAATACTCAAGAATGGACGATGTCGCCACGAAAGTGCTTTATCACGCAATTGCTGCCAATCGTGTAAAGTCAAAAAACTGTGATGAAATAGCCAGGCTTGATATTCGATCCATTCACTGGAAGCCCAGCGTTTAAGTTCAGCTTCTGTCGGTTGACTTTTAGGATGAACTTTTGACTTTCTGGCTGAGCATTTTTGCCAATATTTTATGATGTTTTTTAACATGCTATGTGCCGTTTTGCGTTTTTTCCGTCCAACATTTTAGCTTTGGAGCATTTTTGGAGTTCAACGCTTCAGCTTTGGACGTTTTTTGGACTTCAACGCTTTTTTATTTAATTTATTAATTTTATGGATAATAATCAATAACTTACTATTTTTCATTAAAAATGGGGTGAAAATATTTTTCACTTTGTATAGCCATGTAGGGTGGGCAAACGTGGTGTGCAACGGCATTCATCTCATTATCTCTGATATGGTATTTTTGAACGAGGTTTTGTTTTAACGTTTTGCCGTTGCACCGAAAAAACCGTTGCCCACCCTACATTTTACTAATTAAGTACAACGGATTTCAGAATACAACGGATTTTTTCACGAGTTGAATGGGAGCAACTGATTTCGAGGCAAAAGTTTTTTTAAAAGAAAACACTTTTGCCTCGAAACCAATCCTCAGATTAAAAATCCGTTGATTTCCTCAATCCGTTGTACTCAGTTAGAGCAAGCTCCGGGTCACTGCCATTAAGTTAAGTCTTGG
>JAGLHR010000733.1 GCA_023143415.1 Thiomargarita sp.
GTTTTGAAAACCTGTCAGGTTTGGTTTAAAAGTGTCGGAAGTTATTAAATCCTAAGTCCTTAAGAAGTTAATACTCCATCTCTTTGCGCCGCTTTTCCATCATTTCGCTAATAATAGGACGGAAAATGATTTGCATCGCAAAACCCATCTTGCCACCAGGAACAACTAAGGTATTAGGGCGCGACATAAATGAGTCATGGATCATTGATAACAAATAGCTGTAATCTTGATCGCGGTATTTGTTAAAGCGAATGACGACAAGACTTTCATCTGGAGTCGGAATCTCGCGTGCAATAAAAGGGTTAGAGGTATCTACCAAAGGTACCCGTTGAAAGTTGATATGGCTATTTGTAAATTGGGGTGTGATGTATTGCACATAATCGGGCATACGCCGCAAAATGGTATGAGTCACAGCCTCTGCCGAATAGCCACGTTCATCAACGTCGCGGCGGATTTTTTGTATCCATTCCAGATTGACGCTGGGTACGACTCCAATCAATAAATCCACCCATTGCGCGACATTCTGCTCTGGAGTGATAACACCACCGTGTAAGCCCTCATAAAACAGTACATCGGTATCTGCTGAAATCTCCTCCCAGGGTGTAAACGTACCAGGTACTTGGTTATAGGGTTCTGCTTCTTCCTCATTATGCAAGTATTTACGAATTTGTCCATGCCCAGATTCTGAATATCGTTGAAATAATTCTTCAAGTTTATCAAAGAGATTCGCCTCCGCACTAAAGTGACTGAAATCCCTGCCTTCTTCGTCAGCCTTGATGACGGCGGCTTTCATTTCTGCACGATCATAGCGATGGAAACTATCACCTTCGACAACCGCTGCTTTGTGGTTACCCCGACGGAAAATATCCTCAAAGGCTTTTTTGACTGTTGTCGTTCCAGCACCGGATGAGCCGGTAATGGAAATAATGGGATGTTTTATCGACATATATTTTTCCTAAATATTAGAAATCCGATATTAGAAATCCGATTTTTTTCAAAGATTTCTTCTTAAACAATAAGATTTGATTGACAAAAATTAGGACTGGGTTATTTTCGATAGGCGCGTAAAAAAACCCAGTTTAAACTGGGTTTATGATTCATGGAAATTTATACTAGAGTAAAAAATGGTTGGGGGACCAGGATTCGAACCTGGGTTGATGGAGTCAGAGTCCATAGTCCTACCGCTGAACGATCCCCCAATTATCAGTTATACTGATTTTAAAACGGTGTTTGAGGCTAATTTTGAAAAAAACTTTAGCCTCGAAAAACATTATATCGTCAACTGAAAAATAAGTCAACATTTGCAGAAGAAATCAACGTTTTGAGAATTGTGGACGTTTACGCGCTTTACGTAAACCCACTTTTTTACGTTCAACTTCACGCGCATCACGAGTAACAAAGCCCGCTTTACGCAGGTTGCTACGAAAACCTTCATCATATACGAGCAATGCACGAGTTAGCCCATGTCTAATCGCACCCGCTTGACCAGAATTACCCCCGCCACGCACTGTAACATAAATGTCAAAAGTGTCTGCCCTATCGACGATTTTAAGGGGTTGACGCACAATCATACGTGAGGTTTCTCTACCAAAATACTTGTCAAGTGAGAGACCATTCACAGAAATTCTACCCTCACCTGGCCTTAAAAAGACACGAGCCGTAGAGCTTTTACGTCGCCCTGTACCATAATATTGTTCCATAATTGACCCTTATAAAGTTAATGGAATAGGTTGTTGGGCACTATGCTGATGTTCTGTACCTGCATACACTTTCAATTTGCCAAATATTGCTCTACCCAACGGCCCTTTTGGCAACATGCCTTTGACAGCAATTTCAATAATCCGCTCAGGGGCCTTTTCCAAAAGCTTATCAAAACTGATTGATTTTATTCCACCAGGATAGCCACTATGATGATGATACATTTTATCTGTTCTTTTGCGCCCAGTCACATGTACCTTTTCAGCGTTAATTACTACAATATAATCGCCCGTATCAACATGTGGTGTATATTCTGGTTTATGTTTACCTCGCAAACGTCTCGCAATTTCACTCGCAAGCCGCCCTAACACTAAGTTATTTGCATCAATAATAAACCATTGATGTTCAACAGCTTGAGGTTTAGCAGTAAAGGTTTTCATTTGCCTTATGCTCCAAAAAGTCATTAGAAAATGATAAATTTTACAAACTAATGGCTAGATTGTCAAGTTTTTTCTTTTGGAAGCAGCTAAAGCGTTGTACTCCAAAAAACGCTCAAAGCTAAAGCGTTGAACTCCAAAATCCAATACAATATGAAAAAAATTAGTCTGATAGTAACAACCTATAACAAACCTGATGCGTTGGCACTGGTATTACAGGCGTTAGCAGCACAGAAAGGGGTAAAATTCTCCTTTGAAGTTATCATAGCAGATGACGGCTCAACGCCAGAGACTGCGGCATTGATCAAACAATTACAACCCGATTTACCTTACTCCCTCCAATTGATGTGGCAAGAAGATAAGGGCTTTCGCGCAGCAATGGCAAGAAACCGCGCAATTGCTATGGCATCAGGTGACTATTTGATTTTTTTAGATGGCGATTGTATTCCTCAAACAGATTTTATAGCGAGACATCTTCAACTGGCTGAAAATGGCTGGTTTGTTGCAGGAAATCGTATTTTATTAAGTGAAAAATTCACCGCCCTTTTGCTTAAAAATTCTCTGGCCCTTTTAAAAAAGGAGGGCATTAAAAAGGAGGGAATTTGGACAAGACACATCACAGAATGGCTACTTCCCTATCTCCGCCGCGATATTAACCGTTTATTGCCCTTACTCCGTTTGCCCGATAGCTCCCTTAGAAAATTCCAAAAACAAAAATGGCAAGGCGCGAAAACATGTAATCTCGCAGTATGGCGTAAAGATATTTTAAAAATAAATGGTTTTGATGAGCAATTTCAAGGTTGGGGGCATGAAGATGCCGAATTAGTTGTGCGTTTACTGCATAGCGGAACGCGCCGTAAAGAAGGTCGTTTCTCTGTACCTGTCCTTCATCTCTGGCATCAGGAACAAGATCGACATCAGGAAAAGAAAAATCGTCAACGATTAGAGCAGAGGCTAATTAACCAAGACCTGCCAGGTTAAAGGCAAACTTGATTTTGACTTTGGTTTTGACCTGGCAGGTTTTCTTTTGAACCTGCCAGGTCTGGTTTTGACTTTGACTTAGTTATTTCATTTTCGAGGCTAAAGTTTTTCTTTAAAAAACTCTTAGCCTCGAATCCTGCGTGTTCGCCTGGCTTAACTTAATGGCATTGCGCCGACGTTTGGGGAGTTAAGCAAGGTTTTACGGGCGGCTAGTGCATCTCATCAAATCAGGTGTTAAAATAAAAAAGGTGAAATATTTGAACGATGTTAACGAGAAAAAAACATCCCTTTTTTATTCTATTTTTTTTCACTTATTTGAGTCGTTAATTTTTAACTAATTGATTTACAATGTAATTTTTCAGTACGTCAATCCTATTAACTTAAGGTTTTATTCAAAATGAATCTCAAAAACGTTTTATGTAGCACTATAATCATAGTGTTAACGGTAGCGGTAACCGCACTGGTACTACGCTTCATTGTGTTTGGGCAAACGAAGGCGGTTAACCAATCGGCAATTGATCAACGAATCACGGTTATTGTGACGGAAACAGAACGCGCATTTATCTTATCTCGAATGCGTAATATGCTGGTTGGAACACAACTGATATTGCAAGCGAGTTTAAATAAAGACATGCCATCCATCGTGGAAACTGCACAGTCATTGGGCATGGAAACAATAGATGATGCTCACAGAAAACTGATGGACAAATTACCATTGGCATTTAAACAACTCGGTTTAAGTGTTCACCGTGCTTTTGACAAAATGGCGTTGGATGCCAAAGACTTGGGTGACAACCAACACACGCTCTATCAACTCGAAGCGATATTACAAAGTTGTGTCGCTTGTCACGCAAGCTATAAACTACCAACTAATTAAGGTGATTTCCTAAAACAAACTATTGTTAGTAACAAAATCGTGCAAGATTTGTTGGAAAAACGGGGTTTATCCAAGCAAGCGGATTCTGTCGATATTCAAGCCATTGAACAGCCTGATGGTTCACAGATGTTGGTGGTTGTGATTAAGGAGCATTAAAATGTAGGGCAATCCTTTGTGGTTGCCCTTTCTCAAACTGACGACGCTGGCGCGTCGAGAATGGGTTCCCACGCCGGCGCGTCAATGCCATTAAGTTAAGGGCAACCATAAAGGATTGCCCCTACCAATCTCCATGTATTCAGGGGCTGTAGGGGCGAACCTGCGTGTTCGCCCTGGCTTAACTTAATGGCATTGACGCCGGCGCGTGGGAACCAGAAAAACGTTTTAGCTTTGATCGTTTTTTGGAGTACAACGCTTTAGCTTTGTACGTTTTTTGGAGTACAACGCTTTAGCTTTGTGCGTTTTTTAGAGTACAACGCTTTAGCTTTGTACGTTTTTTAGAGTACAACGCTTTAGCTTTGTGCGTTTTTTGGAGTACAACGCTTTAGCTTTGTACGTTTTTTAGAGTACAACGCTTTAGCTTTGATCGTTTTTATTCTCGTTCAGTTCAATCCCATTGGGCGAACACGCAGGTTCGCCCCTACAGCCACAGAATACAATGGATTTGTAAGGGCTGTGAATCTGCCTCCTTAACTTAATGGCATTGCGCCAGCGCGTGGAAACCAGAAAAAAATAACATAAGAAAAATATGGGATGACAATTCGGATAGCAAAACTGGAAGACTTACCCCAGATTGTTGAAATTTACAATCAAGCAGTAGCCATTAAAGGAGCAACTGCCGACACAAAGCCGTTTGCTGTCGATGACCGGCAACAGTGGTTCGTTGATCACACATCTGACCAGTACCCTATTTGGGTGGCAGAGGATAATCGAATCATTCTCGGCTGGTGCAGCCTAAGCCCGTATCGTCCCGGCAGAATGGCTCTTCGACACACCATCGAAATTAGCTACTACATACACGAAGGATATCGTCGAAAAGGTGTCGGAAACGCGCTGATGCAACATGCAATAAACCAGTGTGAAGGGCTGAAGATCAAAACACTCTTTGCCCTGCTTCTTGATATCAATGTTGGCAGTATCAGGATTTTGGAGAAGTTCGGCTTTGCCAAATGGGGCTACATGCCAAACGTGGCAGACTTCGACGGTGAGGAGTGTGGACATTTGATCTACGGCAAACGAGTTTGTCTGTAAGCGAACGTAGGGTGAGCCGTGTAGCCGTGTAGCCGTGTAGGGTGGGCAAAGCTTTATCTTGCCCACCATTTTACAAAGTATCATTTTCTTTTATCGTTCTCGTTTCCACGCTCCAGCGTGGAAATGTTTTCTTCTATGCACGAAGTAAAGTGGGTATTTTTTATTTCAGAACACATCGCATAGAAGAAACTGGGTAAAAAAAGTGATTTACAAAACCATCATTTTTTTTTGGTTACTAGAACCTCTCAATTCAAATCAATTGGAAGCAGCTTGTCAAAACAACCGTTTTTATTTTGTAACTACTCAGGGCAACCACAAGGGATTGCCCCTACATCAGAATATTTTTTCCTCGTTTTCCTCGTTTCCAACAGGAGGTTCCTCGTTCCCAACCTCCGGTTGGGAATGCCTTCTCCGACGCTCTGCGTCGCGTATATTGGAAATAAAAATATGCCAAAACTTCATATAAAACAATTAACTGTTGGAAAAAATCGTTATCAGGTTGAGCTTTCCTAACAAGAGGAAAATTTAACACCAATGACGGTGAAAGCCAAGTTTAAGTTTCAACTTCCAGAGCAGGATCAAAAAGATTTACGTTGGTATCTGGAGGATTATTTACAATTTCCGTTTGAGCCTAATCCTGAAATTGCTGCGCGGGTTGAGCAACGGATGGCGGAGATTGGTACGGAATTATTTAGGGCTGTTTTTCATGCTGATGATGATGCACGGGATTTATGGGCAGAATTGCGGCGGAGTTTGAATAAGACGCGCGTGGAAATCGCGGTTGAGGATGTGCAGGAGGCGACTAGCATTCCTTGGGAATTGTTGCGTGATCCGAAGACTGATATATCCTTGGCTTTACATGCTAAAGCGTTTGTGCGAACGCATTCTAATCCTGCTTTGCGTGCTAAATTGCCTCATAAGGCGAGTAAAGAGGAACCAATTCTGATTTTGTTGGTGATTTGTCGCCCTCGTGAAGAGAGGGATGTGCCATTTCGTTCGGTGGCGAGTCAGTTGGTGAAGGGTTTGAGTAAGGCGGAACGTGAGTTTGTTCAGTTGGAGGTATTGCGCCCACCGACGTTTGGGGAGTTGAGCAAGGTTTTACGGGCGGCGAGTGATGCGGGTAAGCCATTTCATTTGGTGCATTTTGATGGGCATGGGAGTTATCAGCATTTTAGTGAGC